>JBGCFJ010001131.1:0-5572 GCA_045106885.1 Saprospiraceae bacterium | reverse complement strand
TAATAACTTAGCCCAAGATTGGGTATAAACAATGCCATCTGCTGTTAATCCGTTTTCTTGTTGAAATTCCTTAACTGCTGCTTCTGTCACTCTACCGAAGTAACCATCTGCTTCCAAATTATTATCAAAAGCATTCAACAATTCTTGTAATAATTGAACAGATTTTCCTCTCGAACGATATTTTAATAAGTACATAATTTGAGGTTATTAGGGGGTTAATAGTTGCTAGTTGTGTTACCGTAACTGGCAACTGGTAACTGGTAATTGGCAACTGGTAACTTTATTTTTTCACAATTGCTATCTGAATATTTTCAACGGCTTGGCTACGATTTTTATCTGTGCCACAAATGTCACCATTCTTAGCGGTTACCCATTCGTCACTTTTTCTAATCTTGGCTTTATATACCACATCATATTGGTTCGCCAAATCTCCTTTTAATCGAACTGCATAACCAATTAATTTTCGACGTCTATCTGTTGTACCACTGACTTCGCCAGCTTTGGTCCAAGGAGTTGCCCCTTTATTATTAATAATGGTTTTATATTCTAAAGTAAGATTTGGATGAAAAGGCGTCAGGTCTAAATCAATAGACAATAAACGACATTTCGGGTTTATTGCTTTCGCTAATTCCCCTCCAGTAATTGGTACATCGACTTCCTTATTAAATTGAGCGACGCCGTTAACACTATAATCTAAAGTCTCTTCCGATTCTTTGGCGCTCAAAGAATTTTCTACTGCCCTCGCCGCATTTATTTTTCCATAACCGTAAAAAGGACTATGTCCGTTCGCATCATAATCCCCAAAATCTACATCAATTTGGTCACAGGAGTTTTTAATAATTGCTCTAACCTCCTCCCAAGTTAAGTCATTATTTGCCCCTAACATCAAGGCTGCTACCCCCGCTACTCCTGGGCAAGAAGAAGAAGTGCCACCAAAACTATTAGTATAATTACCTGCCGCATCGCCACCAGTCAAATTTCCTTGATTATACCCTTCTCTACCTTGTCTATCTGTTGTCCAAATCCCTGGGGTCAAGGGTTGTGGCCGAGGTACAGGAACATACCTCGAATCTACATCACTACTCGGAAAACAGCATAATACAGATTGACCATAATCACTATAATAACTCCGAACACCTCTATCGTTAGAAGCTGCTACCGTAATCACTTTAGGATAACTAGCATAACCATCTAAATCACAACTTTCATTCCCATTTCCTGCCGCCCAAACAATCACACAACCTTTTCCTCCACGCCCTTGATTAATGGCATAATCTATTGCCAAACGAGTACTATCAGGTAGTGGAAATTCTCGAAAATGTTGTGGGTCTTGACTATCCCACCAAGGGCCGTCCATTGGGCCCCAGCTACACGAAATAATATCGGCTCCATTATCCGTTGCCCACCAAAATGCCTTTGCTTCTGCCAAAGACCCTAAACCACCTGAACGAATAGGCATCAACATCGCTTCGGGTGCGACTCCTGAAGCTTTATCTCTCCCTGCTGCACAGGCAACTCCTGCACAAGCCGTTCCATGACTTTCTCCACTTCGCTTAGGGTTACCATCTTGTTCATCCAACACCGTATCGTAAGAAGAAACAATCTTCCCTACAAATTCCTCATGTAATTCATCTACGCCATCATCTACAATAGCGATTGTTATGCCCTCCCCTCGGCTAGTAGACCAAGCCAATTCTGCATCTATGTGTTGATTGATAACTTGACCATTTCGTTCTAAAGGACGTAAATGCCATTGGTTCGGAAAAATACTTCGGTGTTTTTTCTGTCTAACCAATTCTGGATGGCAATATTCGACTGCTTTATTTTTTAGTAATTGCTCAGATAAGTCAAAAATTTTCATGCCTGTACCTGATTCAGCACAAATAAAATAGGCACATTCGGCAAAGCCCAATTTTTCTTTTACACATAATCCTAATCCGTCAATAATCGCCTCACATTCTTTTTCAGGTGTTTTGTCTTTAAATTTAACAAAGAAGTTTTCGGTGTATACTACAGGTTCTCCAGACTTAGCGTCTTTCAACACTCTTCCTGCGAAACGAATTTCTTTTTCTTGATTGAAGTTTTTACGTACTTCATTTCGCAATTTCATTCCTCCTCCTGTGCTTCGGCTTTTTCGCTTATCAATACATTTAAAAACTGTCACATTGGCCTCTGGAAAACTCACCACAGGCATCATTTTAGATAACAAACGTTTAGAAGTACTAGACAAAGCTAAATCTTTTACATCTATTGGCTTATTAGTTCTTACGACCACTAAATCACTTGCTTCTGTCAACTGTAAGGTTAATCCTTTTTTGCCTCCGTATTGGTATTGATACATAGTCAAATGTTTTATATTCGATGAGTAAATGAGAGAATGAGTAAATGAGGGCATATCGTTCCAACCAAAAATCTGTCCTCCCCTATAATATTTTTCATTCAATCATTTTGTAAATTGTATAATAACTCATCGAAAACTTACAAAATAAATAAGAATTAATATAACGATATTCATAGGTTGAATTATTGCCGTCATTGGGCATTAAGTCCATAGCAACGATTGACTAAAAAATAAACTGCCCATTTTCATAAATCATTTCATCATCAGCGAATATCTGCCCCCCATTCACCATATTACCAATCATATCCCAATGAATAGCAGATTGGTTTTTACCACCTGTTTGCAAATATGACTGTCCTAAAGCCATGTGAATAGTGCCGCCGATTTTCTCGTCAAATAAAATATTCTTAGTAAAGCGATTGATGTTATAATTCGTGCCAATGGCTGCTTCTCCAAATCTTCTAGCACCTGCTGTTTGTAAGATTCTATCCATAAATTCTTGCCCTCGTTTTGCTTCCCATTTTTCTACATAACCATCTTTTACCCAAAGCGTCACGCCTTCCACTTCATGTCCCATGTAAACCGCTGGAAAAGAAAAATGTACCACCCCATTGACTGAATCTTCTACAGGTGAGGTATAAACTTCTCCCGAAGGCATATTCGTCTGCCCGTCCGAATTAATCCAAGTTCGACCTTTGGTAGAAAAAGTAATGTCAATACCTTCTCCTTTATATTGCACCTTATCTTTCCTATTCAATAAATCAACAATTTTTTGTTGGTCTTTTCGACGATTTAACCAAGCTTGTTGCGGGTTCTCAGTAAATAAATTACAAGCCCCATAAATAAATTGCTGGTATTCTTCTAGCGACATATCTGCATTCTGAGCTGCCGCTAAAGTTGGATACTGACATAAGTTTCGCTTAAGTTCACGCGTAGCTGTTCGCTCAAAATAACGTTTGGAGACTGGCTTCATCGCCTTACTTCTGATACCTGATTTACCTTTAGGTATATTTTGGTCTTCTTTCAAGTTAAACGGCGCTCGGATGTAAATATAAGCATCAAAAGTTTCCATTGCCGTTTTATACATCGGCGGTATTCTTTTTAATTGATGCTCCTGTGCTTCCGTTAGAAATATTCGATTTTTTTCTCTAAAATCTAAATCAATTTCCACGTGCGCTCCTGCTCTAGTTGCAGAGCGATAGACTTCTCGAATCAATGGTTCTGCCAAAGTTGAACTTCTGACATAGAGTTTATCGCCTGACTTAATTTCTACACAGTAATTAACTAATAAATCAGCATATTTTTTTAGAATAGTATCCATAGAGGTATTTTTTTTGGTACATAAGTAATACAGCTCAATTAATCGGGTAATTTTGTAGCAGCCTTTTTCCACTATTTTTCACCAAAAAATAAATCCGTAGCGGTGCTATGCATTGATTTTTTGGCAAAAACTATCGAAAAAATTCAAGCTAAAAATTTTACCCGATTAATCAATCCGCATTACTTAATTGTACTCCGTAAGAAATAAAGACGGTACAAAGTATTTTTTTCGACACTGATTTCGCTGTTTGAAGTTATGATTTGTTATGTTTTCTTGCGAAAATTTATGTTTTAGGCTATCAAAACATAAACAATCATAAAAATCAGCGAAATCAGCGTCAAAAATCATGCACACCTAAGACTTCACACACGCCTTGTAGAAATCAGTAATTAAATTAGTGCAGAGAAATTTAAATTCTCTTTCTTAAAACTTTCGGGGAACTGAAGTTCCCCTATACTATCGTTTCTTGTAATCCTGTAGATTTTGTAGTACATTTGAATCATCTAAAGCATTACAATTCAATGGTTAAAACTAATTATTTTAATGCTTATTAGATTAAGCAGGAAACAATTTATTGATTCCTTGCTTAAAAATTGTAAAAATAAACGATTTCTTGAGAAAACCATACGCTTGTGGAAGACGAAGGACTAATAGATAAAATAACTCGCTCGTTTAGTGTAGAATTGCCCGTCGTCAAGACAATGGATGACTATCTAGACAATATTCTACCGCTAATTCGACCTTGGAGTGAAGATTTATACGAAGAGGATTATTATATGAATATCCGTTTTCTGGAAGTTCGAGATGATGAGCATTTCCACGAAACCATTCTTTATATTTTTCAACCTAAAGGAGATTTAATGGTGGTACGAGATGGAGACATCTCTGGCGCTCGCTGGAGAACACTCCCCAATTCTAACACCATGATTCTAGAAGCTAGTAATCGCAAGGAATTATATGATTTAGCTTTTATGAATGCTGATTTTTTTATTCTTCGTAAACACGGTGACCAAGCCCGTAAAGGGATGCGCAAATATTTTGTTTTAGGTAGAGAAAGCTTAGTTCGTAATTTAGAATGGCGAGATATGATGGAATTGATGTTTAATTTATATCGCAGTAATTCTAGTGTGATTGTTTATGTAGCGGTTTTGGTGGTGATTGTGGCGGCTATTATTATATTTTCGATACTTTAACATTAGAATGAGTAAATATTGGTACTTTCTCATATTACATCCAATCATTTTCTAATTTTTTGCAAAAAGTTATCGCTTCATAAATTGCTGATAGCCTTTAGAAATAAACAAAAAAGCCCACCATTATAAAAATGATGGGCTTAGTAATTTTTAGAATCTTCTAATTTTTACTTTTTAACCAATTTATGACTATCCATTAATAATCCATTTACATTAATATTCACAATATAGATACCTACATCAAAAGAAGCTAAATCTATTGATATTTGGTTATTTGTCACTTCTTCTAGAGTAAACATTTCTAGAGTTTGTCCAAGCGTATTGACAATTGAAATAGAAGCTTGTTGCCCCACATACTCTGCCAATTCTACATTAATGAAATCAACAGTAGGATTTGGGAAAACTTTAGTAGAATTAGGGCTTAATTCAACTTGTTTACCTTTCACTAAATCTGTCATATTTGTCACTTTAGTTATCCCTAAACTTGTAAGATGGTTGGTCGCCTCTATATATTTGTATGGATTAATTTTGGTTTTGGAAGTTGCCTCTAAATTACCTTGTAAATTATTACAATTATTTATTACACTAATCGCCACAAAATTAGGAGATAAAGTAAAATCACTACTTGCCAACTGTGCAGTTTGAATATTATCTCCATAATTAACCAGTAAATCGCCATAATAAGCTAAAGCATAAACTCTAAAGTCATAAACAGGT
>JBGCFJ010001130.1:0-4845 GCA_045106885.1 Saprospiraceae bacterium | reverse complement strand
GGTGGATACTTTGGTCAATTTCGTCGATGATTACAGTTTTTTGGTTAT
Organism: Saprospiraceae bacterium; assembly: GCA_045106885.1. GTDB lineage: Bacteria > Bacteroidota > Bacteroidia > Chitinophagales > Saprospiraceae > JAFMDF01. The sequence continues at coordinate 4,797 of JBGCFJ010001130.1, read as the reverse complement.
TTATTATTTCGTAAATAATAGGTAAAAAATCTAATAGTCTTTTTGTCCCATCACTTTCTTCATGAATATCAAATTCAAATGATTGGTTTGCATCATTCTTATGTGTTGTAATTAATCTTTTAATAACTATTTTATCATTTTCCCATACAGCAATCGAATCATCATCGTAATTCCTAAGATAACTAGACTTGTCTTTAGGCATTTCTTCTTCTATTTCTTCTACCCTATGCCATTGCTCTTTTCCATAATATTCTTCTAATCCAAATGTTTCATATTTTAACTCATGAATTCCTGTCCCCAAAGTTTTTAATGTACTATTTAAATAAGATTGTAAAGTTTTATCGGATTGATAATTTATAATTAAATCATTTGACTTTGTTACAGGATATAAAATGTGCAAGTCATTACTAAACCAATTGTATGCATCTTTAATTTCTTCAAATTTCTTTTTAGCTAAAGCCATTTTTCTCAGGAGAGGAGTCGTATTTTCTAATAATTCTTCTTCATATAATTTTATTCTTAACTTATCTTCTTCGGATGAAACCTTATTATCATTAAAATTTATTTTGGTTTTACCATTTATATATTTTCTTGAAAAAATAAGCTCCTCTTTTCTATTGGACGTTTGATAAAGCCATTCTTTTAAAATTTTTCCTTCAAAAATGCTTATACCATATATGTACATTTTACTGTTTTTTAAAAATTCAATTTCAAATTCTGTAGGCTTAGATGAAAACTGTTTGCCTAGTTTAAATGGTTTGAATTGAGAGGTTACAGAAGACCATTTGTAAACTACAAATAACTGTAATAAATGAACTGCTCCAACAAAGTTCGATTTCCCCGCCCCATTAGGTCCATAAATAGCAGCCGTCTTCAATAACTCAATATCACCAAATTGATAAATATGTTCCTTCTTACGTCGAACTGAACCCGTTAACATATTAAACTCTGTTTCTTCACCAAAAGACAAATAATTAGAAATAACAAAACGTACTAGCATAGTCTGATAATTTTATTGATTTCAAATATAAGAGATTTTTTCTCTTAAAATAAATTTATTGACCATTATTATGACTTTTATGTACATTTAAAATAGCATTATGCGTAAATTTCACTTTTAAATTAATAATTTCTTTTTTTATAGATATGTATAGAATTGCTTCTTTTTGTCGTACATTTATCGCCAACTAAGCTTTTTATAAAACGAAAATCCACCAACCTTGCCCAACACACAAGAAATAAAACCCATCTATTCCGAATCCTACAAAAAATACGTCCTCTACGTCCTAACAGGCGTCTACATCTTCAATTTTATAGACCGTCAAATTCTGGTCATTCTCCAAGAAAGTATCAAAGCAGATTTAGGTTTGTCAGATACCCAACTGGGTTTATTGACAGGCTTGGCTTTTGCGCTATTCTATGTGACATTAGGTATTCCGATTGCTCGATTGGCAGACAAGACCAATCGGAAAAAAATCATTGCGGTTTCACTAGCAATTTGGAGTGCGATGACGGTCGTATCGGGACGGGCGATGAATTTTACGCAATTATTATTGGCAAGAGTAGGTGTAGGAATTGGCGAAGCGGGGGCAAGTCCTGCGGCGCATTCGATGATTTCCGATTATTTTCCTGCCAATAAACGAGCAACGGCATTAGCGGTTTATTCAATGGGAATTTATATAGGTATTCTATTAGGGTATTTATTTGGTGGTTGGCTCGATGAATTTTTTGGTTGGAGAACGGCTTTAATGGTTTTGGGTTTACCAGGGATTTTATACGCTGTCTTCTTCTATTTTACCGTCAAAGAACCACCAAGAGGATATGCAGACAATTTAAGCACTTCAGATGCTGCCAATTATAGTTTAGGGCAAGTTTTTGGTTTATTGATGAGTCGAAAAGCTTTTTTATGCTTGGCTTTAGGCGCAGGGATTCATTGTTTTTCTGTCTATGGGGTCGGAAATTGGTTGCCTTCTTTTTTAGCTCGGTTACATGGGATGGAACGAGGAGAAATTGGGACTTGGTTAGCCATTGGTAGTGGTGGTGGTGGCGCATTAGGCGTTTGGTTAGGTGGCTACTTAACGGATAAATATGGGAAAGAAGACCGACGCATGTATTTAATTATTCCAACCTTAGCGATAGTCGTTTCTATTCCATTATTGGCGATTATGTTGACAACTGCTAATAAATATGTAGTAGTTGGTGGGAATATAGTGGTCAAAACATTATGGTCTTTTTATTTAGCACCTTGTATTGCGATGGCACATGGGATGGTCGGTTTGCGGATGCGTGCCTTGGCATCAGCGGTATTTTATCTTTTCCTCAATTTAATTGGTTTAGGTTTAGGGCCTTTATTTATAGGTATGGCAAGTGATTATTTAACCCCAGAATATGGACAAGAAGGCTTGCGTTTTGCCTTAATGATGGGCATTGGCATGAGTATGATTGCAGCATTTTTATTTTGGCGAGCATCGACTTATTTAGAAAAAGATTTGGATGCAGCACCAAAATAATAGGCGATTAGTTGAGGAATATATGTGTTTTAGTATAGATTTCTCAATTAATAATTTTTATTAGTTGAGAAATCTATGTATTTTTACCTAGATTCCTCAACTAATAATGTGTAAATGCCTAATAAAATAATAGGAAGAGTTGCAGAACAGCAATTATTACAAGAAACACTTACGTCTGATAAAGCAGAATTAATTGCAGTCATTGGGAGAAGAAGAGTAGGAAAAACATATTTGATAGAATCCTTTTTTCAAGAGAATATTGTTTTTCAAATTTCGGGTATTCAGAAAATGCCTAAAAAGGGGCAATTGAGAAATTTCGCTGCTCAATTAACCAAATTTATTCGGAAACGAAATGACTTGCCAGTGGCTGTTCAAGCCCCCGTTGATTGGTTCGATGCCATCTTATTATTAATAGATTATTTAGAAACTATAGAGGCAATCGAAAAGCCAGTTGTGTTTTTTGATGAATTACCTTGGATAGCTACTCATAAATCTGGTTTTCTAGCTGCCTTTAGTTATTTTTGGAATAGTTGGGCCGTCAAACGCTCGATTATTGTCGTTATCTGCGGTTCGGCAGCTTCTTGGATGATAAAAAAAGTGGTACATCATAAAGGCGGTTTACACAATCGGATTACTCGCCAGTTATCCTTAGCGCCTTTTACTTTAGGGGAAACGGAAGCTTATTTTAAGCATAGAAACCTACATTTTGACCGTTATCAAATTTTACAATTATATATGACAATGGGAGGCATTCCACATTATTTGGAAGCCATTCGTTCGGGTTTGAGTGCAACGCAGAATATTGAACAAATTTGTTTTGCGCCTACAGGATTATTGAGAGATGAATTTTCTAAATTATATACGGCTTTATTTAAAGATGCCCATCATCATATTACCGTAATTAGAGCTTTAGCGACGAGTCGTCAAGGATTGACTCGAAATAAAATTATTCGTTTAGGCAAGTTTAATGATGGTGGAAAAATTCAAACAGTTTTAGAAGAATTATTACAGTCGGGTTTTATTAGCACCTATCGCCCTTTTGCCAAAAAGAAAAAGGAAAAATTATATCGTTTAACAGATGAATATTCTTTATTTTATTTGCAATTTATGGAAGGGAAAGAGTTGGAAGGGGCTAACACTTGGCAACACCTAAGTCAAACACAAGCTTACAAGATTTGGAGTGGTTATGCTTTTGAAAGTATCTGCCTAAAACATGTACCTCAAATTAAGCAAGCGTTACAAATTGGCGGTATTTATTCTTTGTCTTCTTCTTATTATAAAAAAGGAACAAAAGAGAAAAAGGGACTACAAATAGATTTACTAATTGATAGAAATGACCAAACGATTAACCTTTTTGAGGTTAAATTTTATAATGAAACCTTTATTATGACAAAGGCTTACGCAGCGCATCTACGAGATAAAATGGGCGTTTTTAGACATAATACCCAAACTAGAAAGCAATTGTCTTGGATATTTTTATCGACTTTTGGTTTGAAAGCTAACCAGCACAGTTCAAGTATTATTGCTAAAGATTTGACAATGGATGATTTGTTTACCTGAAATTTGAAACCATACACTTTTTAAGAACGCCGCCTTTGGCGGCTGAAAAATGGGGTTTGGGGAGGGGAATTCATTTCCAAGTAAAATTTCTCATCTTGGAAATTCATTTCCAAGTTACAATGAGGCAGCGTTAAATCAATATTGTAACAATTTGGAATGGATGTTTTTGAATAGGATAGTAGATTAGAATTATTTCCTTTGTAAAATGAAACAAGGCGGCTGTCGGAAACAGCCGCCTTATATAAAAGCTAAGAAAAGATGATTTTTATTAAATTGCTTCCTCCACAGGCATTAGTCTAAACACAATCCCTGGATTCTCGACCGTAAAATAAATATACCCATCATTGCCCATTTTAACATCTCGCAACCGACCAATATTTTCAACTAATCGTTCTTCGCCAACTACTTTTTGTCCCTCCATTTTTAAACGAGAAATATATTGAAAGCGCAAAGAACCCGCTAATAAATCCCCTTCCCAAGCAGGATATTTATCGCCTCTGACAATCGTTAAACCACAAGTTCCAGTAGAAGGCATATAATAAAATTCAGGTTGTTCCATCCCGTCTTTATGCGAGGTATTCGTAAAGGTGGTACCATTATAATTGATGCCATAAGAAATGACTCGCCAGCCATAATTCTTTCCTTTTCGGATAATATTTACTTCATCACCACCTCTTGGTGCATGCTCTGTTTCCCACATGGTATTAGTTGTTTCATCAAAGACTAG
>JBGCFJ010000113.1:0-2170 GCA_045106885.1 Saprospiraceae bacterium | reverse complement strand
CAGGAGGCAGAAAGAGGAACTTGCCGCCTTTCCCTTTATCAGGACCAACAAACCCAAAGTCTACTAAGTACTTGAAAAATTACGTAGTTAAACCTTGTGAAAAAGTCGTTCCAATTTCAATAAAATACTACCTCTTTTGTTATAAAAAAATTAAAATTAACAGACTTAAGAAAATTGTCAGAGAACATGAAAAATTAATAATTCCTCAACTACTCGTTAAACCATTTGTTTTTACTACTTTTGCTTTCTTATACAGCGAAAAAAATGAGGTTACCCTATAGATTTGTTCGACCATTAGCCAGAATTGCTTTAAAGACCTACTTTAGCAAGATTTACCTCAACGGGCTTGAAAAAATCCCAGCGGATAAGCCCATTATTCTAGCTGCCAACCACCCAAGTGCTTTTTTAGAACCCTGTATTCTAGCAACCACTTTACCTCGACCTTTGCGTTTTATGGTTAAAGGTTCTTTATTCCAAAAGCCTATTTATCGATATTTATTAATGTCTTTACACATGATTCCTATGTATCGCTTAAAAGATATTGGGATTAAAGGCGTAAAAAATAATTTTTCTAGCTTAGATTATAGCTACGATTTATTAAAAAATAACGAACAAATTTTAATCTTAGCTGAGGGGACCACCAAACATGAAAAACGTTTGCGAACACTCCAAAAAGGAACGGCTAGAATGGCATTGGGAGCTGTAGAAAAATACCCGGAACTAGATGTACAGATTATTCCTATTGGTGTCAATTATGCGGATATTTTAAATTACCGTTCTGAGGTAATGTTGCAAATCGGAGACCCGATACCGATTCAAGAATATTTAAAGGGAGAAAACGAACATCCTGCAAAAATAATAAAAAAAGTTACCCAAAAATTAAAAGAAAGCTTAGCAGCTTTAGTCATTCATATTGACCAACAAGAAGATGAGTTTTTATGTGAAGGATTATTTGATTTATATAAAAATAATTATCCGACGCCTAATTTTCCTGTACAGTCTACCAATGAAAAGCCATTAAAAAGAAGTATTGGCATTGCTAATAAAGTCAATAATTTACCGCTAGAAAATAAAGCACGCTTAGCTGAAAAGATTAAAAAGTATCAAGCGAATTTAATCAAACATCAATTAGTAGACGAAGTAATCGTACAACCTCATAGTTATCATCCTTTGGGAATTATTGGAATTCTTTTTGGCGTTCTTCCGTTTATTATGGGCTGGCTGTTTAATATTTTACCCATCAAATTTGGGAAGTATTTAGCGGAGCACAAAGTAAAAAGTATCACTTTCTATGCTTCTATTAAAGCGTCTATGGCTTTAGCGGCTTACATTATTTATTTCCCCCTTCTTTTATTGGTCGCCTTATTTTCCAAATCAATATTTTTAATAATTTTTGTGGGAATGATTCCATTTTTAGGTTTCTTTGCGCTGCAATTTTATGAATATGTACAAAAATGGAAAGAAGGTCGGCAATTTTACCAGACTGATAGTACCATTATTAACGATTTAAAAACTCAGCGAAAGATTATTTTAAGGGAGTTTGAAAAAATATAGGTTTAGAGGTGTAAAGGTTTAGAGTAGTAAAGGTACAAAGGGGGATTCCTCTAAACCTTTATACCTTTAAACCTTTATACCTCTAAACCGCTCAAACAAAACAAATGCTATATTATATTTTAAGACTTTGGGTGAGTTGGTATGCTCGATTTTTTTATGCAAAGACTTATTTTACTGGAATGGATAAAATTCCTGCCGATAAGCCTGTTATTTTAGCTTGTAATCATCCAACCGCTTTTACTGAACCTGCTTACATTGGCGGTTCGACCTTAAAAGCAAGGAACTTTATGTTGCGGGGCGATATGTTTAACGATAGCAAACTAACCGCCGCTTTTTTACGAAGTATCAAATGTATCCCGATTTATCGAGCGCAAGATGGTATGGCAAATTTGAAAAAGAATGAAGCAACGCTCAATTATTGCTACGAATTATTAAATAATGGGCAAAATATATTTATTCTTTCAGAAGGAGAATCTAAACTAGAAAAACGTTTAAGAACTATCCAAAAAGGAACGGCTAGATTAGCTTTCGGTGCCTACGAAAAATTTGGCACTAAAGATATTGTGGTCGTGCCCATCGGCATTAATTATATGAATGCGAGTCAATTTGGTAGTAA
>JBGCFJ010001129.1:0-3684 GCA_045106885.1 Saprospiraceae bacterium | reverse complement strand
CGAAGGTGGTTTAAAATTGAAAATTTGAAATTGAAAATTGAAAATTAAATTTTACTTAGGCTCTTACACAAATTTTAAAACCAACAAATTGTCGATATTTTAAAATGTCGATAATTTTTAATTTCAACCTTAAATTCAAATTCAACTGTAATTCCCACCGAAGGTGGTTGAAAATTGAAAATTTGAAATTGAAAATTGAAAATTAAATTTTACTTAGGCGCTTACACAAAATTTAAAACCAACAAATTGTCGATATTTTAAAATGTTGATAATTGTTAATCTCAAATTCAAATTCAAATTCAACTTCAACCTCAAATTCCCGCCGAAGGTGGTTTAAAATTGAAAATTTGAAATTGAAAATTGAAAATTAGATTTCACTTAGATTGTTAATCTGTAAGTTCTCAATTTTCTCATTGAGAACTTACGTTAATGTGTCAACTGGAACATCCCTATTTTTCGGGGTATTTTTATCACTTTGATAAACTTGTCGAGAAATAAGCACTACTTTTACGACACGCTTCTGCCAAACTCAATATTGATTCAGCTATTCTCAATCAAATCGAAAAAAATAAATGAAAAACGACTATAGAACAAATCTAAAACTTGCAGAAATATTGGATTTAGGCAAAGACGATATACTTATCAAATATCTAAGGGACGAGGTAATAAATAAAAGGAGGAGAACTTTAGAGCAAAGCACTAAAAGTTGCAGAACAAAAATGGAATACATCAACAATAATAAAAGCGGAAGTTAATGGAAATAAAATTAGAACGCTTAGAATATCAAGAAAGAGCAATTAAATCAGTTGTGAATGTATTTGACGGAAACGATAAAAACACATTTGACAATGCTTGTATAGATGGTATTCGTTCAAATATTTGTTCACTCTCCAAGGAACAATTAACAGAAAACATCAAATCTATTTTACTTGAAAATGAGATTGATGAGCGAATTGCTAAATTGAAGGATGTAAGAGAATTGACTATTGAAATGGAAACAGGAACAGGGAAAACTCTTGTTTACATTAAGTCTATTTATGAACTATTCAAGCAGTACGGATTTACAAAATTCATCATTCTGGTTCCTTCTGTTGCTATTCGACAAGGTGTTTTAAGCACGCTCTCAACTTTTGAAAAGCAATTAGAAGATATTTATGGATTCACACCAAAAGCATTTGAATATAGCAGTAAACGATTGAATAAAGTCACCAACTTTGTAGAGGCACAACATCCACAAATAATGGTCATGACTTTAGCTTCTTTTAACTCGGAAGGCAAAATTCTAAATCAAGCCAAAAGAGAAGACTTATTTGCGAATATCCCTTTTATTGAAGCTATTGGGCGAACAAATCCAATTATCATAATGGATGAGCCGCAAGAAGGAATGGATACCCCTAACTCTATAAAACAAATTGCGAAACTCAATCCTTTATTTAAAATTAGATATTCGGCAACACACAAAGTCACAAAAAATAAAACCTATCGGTTAACACCTTACGATAGTTACAAACAAGGGCTAGTAAAAAAGATTGAAGTGCTAACCGTTACTGAAAAAAATGATGAAGCCACTTTAAAACTGGAACTTACGGAAACCAAAAATGGAAAAGGGCCCATCCAAGCAAAAATAAAAGCCTGGCACCAAGCCAAAAGCGGAAAGATTGAATTTAAGAACACAAAATGGCTGAAAGATGGAGACAATTTAGGTAAAGTAACCAACATCCCAAGTTATTTAAAATATTCGATTACCAGAATAAACAAAAGCCTAAGGACTGGAAAATGGTCTGTTCGTTTTCATAATGGTGTGGAGATTTTTGAAAAACAAGTTGCTGGAAACATACAAAGTATTTGGGGCTTACAATTAGAATGGCTGATACTTCGCCACTTTACAAAAAAGCAAAAACTACAAGAAAAAGGCATCAAATGCCTCTCCCTTATTTTTATTGATAAAGTTGCCAATTATGTAAGTAATGACCCAATCATCAAAAATCTTTTTATTGAAAAATATAAAGAAATCTATCCCCAATTTCATGACAACCAAGAACCAACGGCAGCGCATATTGAAATGATTCAAGGGTCTTATTTCGCAAAAACTACCAAAAATGAATTTACAGATAATGAAACATCCATGCGTAAAAACAAAGCTGTTTTTGATGCCATTTTAAAAGATAAACAAGGTTTATTAAGTTTTGGGGAGACTATTGCTAATAAAATTGAATTTATCTTCTCCCACTCTGCTTTAGGTGTGGGTTGGGATAATCCAAATATTTTTAACATTGCTACCTTAAGCAATTCTTTTTCTGAAATTAAAAAACGACAAGAAATAGGTAGAGGTTTAAGAATTTGTGTAGATACTAATGGACAGCGTATTTATGACAAATTAAATGTAAGTGACGATGAAAGAATTAACCAACTGACCGTTATTCCAAACGAAACCTACGAAACTTTTGTCACCCAATACCAAGCCGAAATAGCAGAAGCTTATGAATTTCCAAGCGCAGGGGCAGGAATGACCCATACACACAAAGGCGAAAAACAAAATCAAGTTCACTTTAAACGTAGCGAAAACGAAACCATCAATAAAGCGTTTAAACAGTTTTGGAAGGCTTTAGCTAAGAAAACAAATTATACGGTAAGTTTTGACGAGGCAACTTTGATTGAAAGAGGTAAAATAGCATTAAATACTATTGAAATCGCTGATTATGTGGCAGAAGTAAGTAGCCGAACCATTGGGGCTATTACAGAAGCAGGCATTGAAGGTACTTTTGGAGGTAAAGAAGATTATCGACTAAAAGCTCATTTTAGCCCCTTGGATTTAATGGAAGAATTGAGCGAAAACACAGGATTGAGCTATTCCACTACTTATAAAATTTTAAAAAATATTAAACTTGACGAGTTTGTTAAAAATCCTCCGCTGTTTATTAATAAAGCATCTGCTTTAATTAAGCATATCGAACTGGAAGAAATGATAAGAGGATTGAGTTACTATATGACAGACGAGACTTTTCCTTTTGAGTTTAACGATTTTGTTAAACAAGTGGATTATGGTCAATACCGAGATACTACTAATAGAGGGTTTTATAACCGTATGCTGGTTGATAGTCACACGGAAAGCCTTTTTGCTTTGGGACTAGATATTGATGATGAAGTTATTTGTTTTATGAAGCTCCCTGCCTATTACAAAATTCCAACGCCTATTGGCAATTATAATCCTGATTTTGGCATTGTCATGAAACGGAAAAGTTTGAGAAATGGAAAAGAAAGTGAGTTCTATTTTGTAGTCGAAACCAAAGGAACAAACGACCTCAACGATAAAAAAGCACTCAAAGAAAGTGAAATTTATAAAATAGAATGTGCGATGAAGCATTTTGCCACTTTAGGAGTAGAAGTGCAATACAAAGCACCTATTAAAGATTACCAATATTTTAAAACCGAGGCTACCAAAGATATTAACGCATTAATTGAAAAAGCATCATGAGCAAGGATACACAAAATACCAATAACCCAATGGAAAAAGTACAATCGCACGATTGGAACAAAGAAAGATTGGCGCAATTAAAACAATTAATGCCTGACCTTTTCACCAATGATGGCAAACTGAATATTAGTGAACTAAAAAAAATAATTGACCCTAAAAGTGTAAACGAAACCGAGCGTTACGAATTTAGATGGTTTGGAAAAAGTAAG
>JBGCFJ010001128.1:0-2165 GCA_045106885.1 Saprospiraceae bacterium | reverse complement strand
TTATCAATAATCCCATCCATATTATCATCTGTTCCATCTGCTGCGCCATCGTTGTCTTCGTCAATATTCCCACTCTCAATAATATCCGAAATACCATCATTATCTGAATCCGCATCTACATTATCTGGAATACCATCTTGGTCTGTATCCCCATTATTTAAAGCCATCTCCATTTCCAGACTATCTGAAATACCATCATTATCGTCATCCAAATCTATTTCATCAAAAATGCCATCTCCGTCGGTATCCACACTATCTGTCTTTAATGCCAAATCAATGGATAAATCAACAAAGACCCTTTTAAAATTAGCATAAGTCCAATGGTCTAATAATTTTTCATTGCCAAAATTATTGCCATAAGTATAGGCCATTGTAGTAGGTGATGGATTTCCAGTTGTCCCTTCTCCGCTTACTCCACCACCAATAGCCAAATGATCATAATAAAATTCATTAGTAGGGAGATTACCCCCGTTTAAGCGGTTAATAGTAATTCCTCCTAAATCGTTTTCTATATCTTGAAAGAAAATATGTATTTCGCCTGTTTGAATAGCTAGGCTTATTTGCCAAGTATTTAAAGTGTCCAAATCCACCAATTGTCCTAATCCATTTTTTCCATCCCAAAAAACGGTTTGCTCACCAATAGTTGCAAACATGGTTAATTGTACATCAATAGGGTCTGTAAAAATAAAATTATTATTCAGGTCAATGGCGATATTAACTATACCTGCTTGATTAGTTTGATAAGTAATAGGAATATCCCTAAGCCTTACATCGACTCCGAATGAATCTAAAGTGATGGTTGAGTCAATTCCAGCCGCATTGAAAGTAAGTTGGAGTGGTGTATTTAATAACCAAGTTTGACAAGATTGATTAGAAAAAATATCTGTTACCAGAGTCGTTTTTGGCAAAGCTAAGTCTGGTGGGTTAAAGAATATTTTATGATTTACAAAAGCCAAGGTATCTTTTGCTTGTGGAGGGAATAAATATAATTCATTTTCGTTCCAAGTGCTGACATTGGCATTAATAGAAAAATCAGCCGTATTTATGGACTGGTAACTTGGCATAAAATCCCCTCTTACAAGCCCTAAATTGTTTGCAGCGAAAGGGAATCCAAAAGGGTCGGTATTATTAAAATTCACTTGATATTGATACCCTTCTTTGGAAAGTACATAAAAGCTGGGAGAAGTAAGAAAACCATTTCCTTGAATAATAGACACTAATTCATTGCTGTAAAGTCGTCCTTTAATAGGGATACCTCCTTCGTTAACAGGTTTATTAGCTGATACAGTTATATCCCACGCCAATACTACTCTTCGATTATTTGGTTGGTGCTGTTCTCTTGTCCAAGGAGCCGTATTTAATAAATTATCAAATAGCATAAATGTATGGCTTGGATAATCCAAAATAATTGTCCAAATTCCTGCTTCTTGTGCTGTTACAGGAATTATATTAGGTATAAACCCCTGCCCATTTACCGTTCCGCCACCATTTGGTCCATTTCTTTCTTGTAGTTCATTATATATAACACCTTTGTTATTGCTCCCATCAAAAGTACTATGTAAACTACCATCTGGTCTATAAACTTGCATAAAACCACCTTCAATACCTAGATGGCTAGTGCCTAATTGTAAAAATTCCCCTGCTGATGCATAAACCTTTAACTGTTGGTCAATACCTGCATTATAGAAAAGGCGATAGCCAGGATATTTAATTAAATCAATAGAGCCTTCCGCATTGAGACATTTTACCCCTAAGAAAAGAAAGTAAAAAAGTAAGGATAAATATTTTATTTCTTTTCCAAAACAAAATTTAAACAAAGACATGCTTATTGATGTCTTTATTCGGACAGTTTTAAATCGGGTATTTTTTAATTGATTTTTGGTATTGGGCATTAGGCGCTCACCGTTCTATTTTAGAGCGTCAGATAAAAAACTGATAAATGGTTAGTTGAACGTGTCGGACACCTTTGGAAGTGTCCGACACGTGATTATCAATTTTCAATCTGACAATCTATTTAGATAGTCCTTGGGTTTCGGTAGAAATTAAAGAGGTAAATAAAATTAAAACAATATTATATTCTTTAATTAGTATTAATTTAGGCTAAATACAGAATAATGTGTCGTTTTACGTTATTTACGTTAACTGAATTTAATATTTTTTATTTT
>JBGCFJ010001127.1:0-14498 GCA_045106885.1 Saprospiraceae bacterium | reverse complement strand
GGGGTACGAGTAATGTTGGAACAGAAACTTACGCTAAGGAACTGCATTTTTAATACTTCCTATTTAACGATTTGGGTCAAATCACACCATAACAAATTGATTTTCAACTGTATAAATCATGGAATAAAAACTAATCGTAGGAAAATATTAGAGTATAATAAAAGGGGTGTTTTTGTTTAGTTTTTTAAACTACAATAGACAGCTCTAGCGTTTTCAGCGATTGAACTAAATATTTGTTTTTCAATGCCTAATCAAAATGGTATCGTATAATAAAATGGTCTAAGTCATCAAAACTATACTTTGAATAATTATACTAGTTTTTTAAACTAGCAAATCAATTAGTTATGAAGATAAAGATTAAAAATTATCGTCTAGTCAAACGTTCATTTTAATGTACTATCCATTGACTATCAATGGATACGAGTTTCAGTCTTTTTAGAAACTTGGGGTAGCTCTAAGTTGATTAAACCAGTTTTAGCGATTTTCTTAACGGTACTTTCTGTTCCAACATTACTCGTACCCCTACTTAGATTGTCCGGTGAAGGATATTTTGGATGACGATTAAAATAATGAAATTCCTTTTTTGGAGGCATATCAAACTCTGGTATTTTGCGGAGGTTCGAAACCAACCAAGAAGTACCGGATTTTTGCGCACCAATTCCTATAAAGTCAATTATTTTTTGTTTTTTCATTTCTATAAAAAGAATTTTCCAAAAGGCGTATTTTTAAAATAAGCACTCAATTCGTCATAATTGCTTAAAACGTCTTTAGATCTTTTTTTATTAATCTTTTGAAGTTTTGTCTCAACTTTAACCGATTCTAATCCTAAATAATTGAAAAGTGTATTACTGATTTTTTGATGTTCCTTGCTATCTTTCAAATCTCTTTCATAAATAACTTCCAAATATTTGCGCCCTTCTAAATATTTTAATTCCAGTTCTTGATTGTCGGCTCTGTAATTTAATTCCTTTTTTAAGACTTCAATCGAAACTTCGAATGGATTTTCTTGATAAGTATAACCTTTTTTAAAAAAAGAAGAAGAGTTTCGTCTGCGCCTGATAATTCCGGACAAAGCATGTTCCAGAAAGTTATTTCGTCGCAAATAAATGATTTGATATCCTCGTGCCTCCAAACGATTCAGAAAATCTTCGGGGTCAATTTTTTGCACTCGAATCAATTGATATATTTTGAAAAAAAAAAAAAAAATATAGGGACTTGCTTGTACTTCCATTCCTCTTAAATATCGGTATGGAAACCACGCTTTCCCTTCAAAAAGACTTCGCCATCTATGAAAAAGTTCATTTGTACAAGCAATTTGCGGATGAGAATTCAGTAAGTCGGTTAAGAGGGTACTTCCCGTTCGTCCTTGTCCATAAATGACAAACTTGCCAGCATTCTTAACCTGTTTGAAACTTGAGAGATAGGCTCGTAATTTTATTTTGATTATAGTTAGTGGTTCGACTTTCATTGTTTATCTAATTTGTATCAATTCTTCCATCTATCTAATGGCTTATTTTTTCTGAATAATCGAGACATACTGTACCACCTTCTTGCTGCCTTCACATACGGATATAGATTACTATAGGGCGCTTGAGAAACGGGTTGAATTTTGCCTTTTTGCTCAAAAATATGTCTGATAAAATCGATGAATTCTGCTTTATTAATAAAGGTTTCTTCATCTGTATAAATGAAAGGCCTTGACAAATAGTCGCGATAAAGTTCCTCGTCATTATCAATTTCAATGATGTGTTCAATAGCTTCCTCATAAGTGGCATAATCGGCTATATTGATAAAACTCTTCGTATTAAAAAATCTGCCAACCTCGGGGTCGCCCCAATAAATTGGAATACAATCTGCCATCATTGCAAAGGCAATTTTTTCAGTCGTATAACCGGGATAACTCGCATTTTCAAAACAAAGATTGAATTTATACGGCAAATGAAAGGCCAATTGGTCAGCAGGTCTTTGTCCTCCCATATTGTTTAAAGTCTTACCAGCGGAATCTATTTTCTTGTATTTAGAAAGCTGATGAAAAAAATCAATACGTTCTTTAGCTTCACTATTAGACACCAAAAAACTGCAAAACTTAGTCTTTCTTTTAATGATTTCCTCCTTGTCTTCTGATTTATAAATATGCACGTTCGGATTCTTAATTTGTTGTACCATCAATCTCCTGATATGGCAAGGAAAACGAAAATGACGAGGATGGTCCAAAAAATCATGGGTCAAGGCAAAATCACATTCGTTAAAATCAGCACCCATATTTTCGCCAGAATAGAAAATTCGGATGCCCTTAAATTTTCTGAACTCATTTCCAAAACAGGAATAAATTAGAAAATCAGCATCCTCACAAATTTCCAAATTGAAATAAGGCGATAGCAATCTCATAAAGGTATTATTCTCGTGCTTATCAAAAGTTGACCAGAAATCAGAAAAATTTATTTTGATTGTAGGTTTTTGTTCACTCATAAATTAAAAATAATTATTGCACGTCTTTTATTCGCAAAAGGAATTCCCCCAAACAAGGTTTAATGTGTTTCTATTTCACATGAATCAATTCAATTCCCGCCATTTCACAAGCTGTACGGGAATAAGAACTCCCAAAAGAACCATAAACTTTCGTAGTTTTCGAGAGTGTATATAGTTCCGTAATTCTTCGATACATGTCTTATTTTATACCCGTTTTTTGACAAACGGAATCCATTCAAACAAAAGATTAAGTATCCGCGTAATTGCCCAACCGATGCGCCAAGGGAATGATTGTTTTAAAATATAAACACTTGGGTCTTTAGCCACTTTATAATCTAAAAGCCGACCTTTCATAATATCCTCTTCCTTGGGAAAGTCAGGTTTAGCAATTTGATTAAAAGGGTTCTCTTTTTGTAGAAAAAGCGTTAATTCTTGCCGCTTTAGAATCGCTCCTTGAAGTTCTTTTTTGAGTGGAATTAAATCAACAGAAACAACGCCTGGTTCATCAACCAGCGTGGATTCATTCAGCGAGATGTTTTGATTATAGATTTTTATAAAATCGTTTTCCCATTGATTTCTTAACCGTTCCCGTACTGGTGAACCCAAATAAGTTTTATTGGCAGTTGTCAGGGAATTTTCACGTTTAACTCGGATGTAAAGAAATTCATCAATATTTTTTAGATTCAAAAAGAAATAAGCTCGACGATAAAATTGGCTATCCGAGCTATGTTTTCTAAGCGTTGACAATCCTCCTGATTTAAGATAGGCTGATTTTTTAATTCCTGTCGAGGGGAAGAACATACAGTAATTCTTTTTCTGTTCGACCATTTTTTCCATAACCTCCAAAGGAAAACGAACCGCTTCTAACTTTTTCTCAATTTTGTTGATGCGCAATTCGTGACTGCCAACAGCATCATATTTTTCATTTTTCAAAACATGCGTCAAAGTAGAAATACGATTCGAAGTAGAAATATCATCCGAATCATGGAAAACAATGACATCCTCCTCAGTCGCTCGCGCTAAAACATCTCTTGAAGGATAGGGACCTACACCTACGGGATAATTGACAAAAAATCGTACCTGTTGATTGTTATCCGCTATTTTGAAATGGTGCGCTGAAACAAATTCATCAAAACAAACCGAGACTTTTCGAGCTAAGACATTTTGTTTTTCCAAATACCAAAGTGCAGTCAACAAATCTTTCGAATCGCCCCGATGAGGCATAATTACTTCCGTACTCCTCGACGATTTTCTTTGTTCAAAAATTAATGGATTGGGATGTCCGATTTGATGAACAATGATTTGTTCCAATGAATTTTCAATGTTCAAAGCTTTCAACATAAAATCATAGCAAAGCCCAGTTGAAATCTCTCTTTTATAAAATCGGACAAATTCATTTGAGGAAATAAGAAAAGATTCTTCGGAAGGAAAACTATTTTGAAATCTGCTTAAATCTGGATTTTCATATTCCAAAAGCACTACAAAATGGGAACGATTGAAATCTATTTTTTGCTGAATGATTTTTAACTCCTTTTTTACTTTTGGAAAGTTTTGTTTTTTTATAAAACCGACTGATGAGATTTTGTTTTCTTTAAAAAAATGGTCTAAGTTTTCCAAATTCAAATTTCCTATTTCCAACGGAGGTGTTCCAACAAAAAAGAAAGAATAATCTCTCAGTTTTTGATTTGGAAAATCAAATTGAACAGCTAAGAGATTGGTGGTCATATAATTGGTTTTAATTCTAATAATCAAAAAGAATGGGCGTAGAAAGAATGAATTTTCCTCTTAGTTTCAATACTCTCCTGATTTCAGAAAGCAAAATTAAATCAAAGCTGTTATCTTCAAATAGCAATGCTTCTTTTTCAAAGTCACACTTATTTTGCTATTAAAGTTTATAATCGAGTAATTCAATTTCTCTACCAAAAGCAATTTTTATCAACTCAATTGCCTGTTCATCAAGTACTTGTTTGTAGTCTCTTGTTTTTCGTGATTTGCTTTTTGCTTTATATTCAATCATTTGAAATGGTTCAGGAAGATTCAATCGTTCGGTAAGGTCTTTTTCAAAAAAAGGAAAATCTTCATACCGATAGATTTTATCAACAACTGGAAATTTTCCAATCGAATATAAATCATAGGACTGCATATTTTTCAAGCCACCGTCCAAGAGCCAATTAGTGATAGACTTATATTTTTCATTCGCTTTTCGCCAATAATAAAAGGAAACGGCTTTATCAAAAGGATTGCGCTCCACCGTAAATTTGAAATACGAGTTCCATATTTTTTCAGGTATCAAGTTAACAATTTCACGACAAGGAATATGGTTGTAAAATTTTCTTTTAGGTGTTTCTTTTTTTTGGAAATATTGCCACCGCTCCTTGATACTCCATTCACTTTTGGGCTTCTCGTAATTTTGAGCGCCAAGAAAGCCCAAAGCCAGTCTCACTTTATCATCTTCTTTCGTTAATGGCGTGATAATGTCATCTGCGCCGCAGAATTTACTCAATGAAATCTCTACCGAAGTACCGGCCGTTTTGCGGCACTTGATAAAAATGAATTTATGTTTATGAGAAATAATCATTTATTTTTTGAATTTAAAATACCTGATAACGTCATCGACTATTGTAGTTGAATCCGTTCAGTACAGGCTAAAAGACAAGCCGTTCCTAAAAATGAACGACCATGTAAGCTGTAAATTTATTCATTTCCATAAAGAAGATATACATCTCAATGGGTAAGTTATTTTCCAAGATTTTGAATTTTTAACCAGCTTGAATTGCCTTTTCAGAACGTCAAATTCTTTAACCATTTCTTCCAATTCTGGCAGTCTTTCACCAATTATTTCAATGGTTTTCACTAATTCTTTATTTTTTTCTCTTAGCAGTTCAATCATGAATGGAGACTGCGTCAAATTCTTTTTCAAATCATTTTCTATAGCGCCAAAAGGAAAGGTTTCATTTTTTTGTCCAAATTGATATTTAAAAAATTCAATATCCATCTGGTAACGTTGGCTGACTTTTTCAATCAGTTCTGGGGTATAAAACTGCTCATAAGAGGTACTTTTGCTATGATTTAAATTGCTCAGTTGTGAGAACGGAATCCCCGTTAGTGCCTTAATTTCTTCTATATGGAACGCTAAATTCTCCATATTGCAGATATAATTGATAGGGAAATATCCATCCGAATACAACATCAAATAAGTCTGCGAACAAAAATGATAGTCTGCTTCCGAGTCAGGAATTTCACAAATCACTTCCACAAATTCCTCAAAGGACATTCCTACAAATAAATCGGAGCTACATTTAAAAATATGCTTCTCCTCTCTATGTGGGTTTTTTTTAATTTTATTAGTATAGCAAGACACCAAACGTTCCCAAGGATTTCTTACAATTAAAAACTTTAGAAAATTCTGATATTTGGAAATGACTTCGCTTTGAGAAGCTGTTGGAAAATCGTAATTAGAATGAACATCTTTAGGAAATTCTTCGGTTTTAACCATGCCCAATACCTCTACAAACTGAGCCTTCATAGTCGTGTTCGCATTTTTTTGAGTATTAAAGTAAATGACTTTATACTCCTTGGATACAATGTTGTAGTTCTTTCGATAATTAAGCTTGTAATGGTATTTTAAATCAACTTCTTTGGACATAATTTTTTAAAAATGTATATTTTATTAGATTCTTTCGCAAATCTCCACGCCATGCCATCAGGACCTAATCTGATTAAATCAAATTGAGTTTGAAAAGGATGTAAACTTTCAATCAATTGAACGATGTTTTCCTTTTCAATTATTTCTTGCTTCTTAACTGCTTTTTTTGAAAAGAATGGTCGTATTCTCTGCCGTATGAAATTTTTCATTTAAGGTTTAATATTCTGTTTAGTAACGACGAAAAAATAGTTTCCTTTTAGTCAGGATATGAAGTACGCTCTATTTATTGTCTGCATGTTTTCTGATCAGTTCGTAATCAAAAAACTGCAAAAGTTCCTTGTTTTTATAAAATACTTCATTAATTTCATTCAACTGTGCTTGACTCAATTTATTAATTTTTTCTTTGTTCAAATTTTTTATAGCCATCTTTTTATTCTTGAAATTTTGGGCAGAGAACTTAATATCGCTTTTAATATCTTTTATCTCTGGGATAAAAGATATTATTTGGTCTTTGATTTTCTCTGGTTTAGAGGTCAAATCTTCATAAGAAATGGAAATTGAATTTAATGAAAGGAGTTGATTTTTTCTTTGATACGCTAAACATTTTATAGCGAATTCCGCTGCTGATTTAGGATTACCATATCTCCTAATAAAACCTTCACAATGCGCATACGGATTCCTGTACAAAATGATAAAAAATGAATTTGGGAATGCTTTTTTAATTGATGCTGCTCTGATAATATTAGGAGGACTTTTTTCTAATAAAACTGCTTTGTTAGTATCCCAATACTCTCTCCATTCTTCCTTTAAATATTCCCAATCAAAATCTAATGACTCATCCCATCGTCTTGTATGGTCAAACATTATTTTTCTTATCGTTGGTAGTGTTTGCCCTTCTCTTGTTCCAAAAGGGTTATTTACGGAAACATAGGGTGAAGTTGATATCAATTCATTTAACAAGGTCGAACCACAAAAAGACGGAGACAATATAAAAAGGTATTTATTAGCGATATCACGATTTATTAATCTTTTCAATTTGTTTGAGGCTACAATCCTTGCATATCTTCCATATTCTGGAAATATTAATTTAGATGTTATTTCTATCACTCTTTTCATTTATTTATTTTCAAGTCCCTTATTCCAATTCTTACGAATTAAAGTATAAGCTTCTTCGGTCATCGTCCCTATTTTCTCTCCATTATATTGCGACAAGATTTTTGCTCTTGCATTTTGACCAAGAATATTTCTTAAATCAGGGTTCAGGATTAATTTTTCAATAGCTATAGCCATTAATTTTGGCTGAAATGGATCCACGAGAACGCCACAATTTCCTGCCAATAATTCGCTCATACCTCCATGTTTGCTTCCTACGACTGCTCTCCCTGCTGACATTGCTTCTAAACAGACGGTCGGAAAATTATCCCAATGGCTGGGGATAACCATAATATCTGTTTGACTCAATAAAGAGGGCATTTGCTCAAATTCCAGATGCCCCAAAAAATTTAATTGATGCTTATATTTATTTAGTTTCTTTTCTAAATATTGTTGCATATTTTGCCCTGATTTTGGAGAGGCTTTTATTGCTCCTGCAAGTGTTAGTTTTGCTTTAGGAAATTTGCGAAATATATAAATCATAGCTTCTCCCAATTCTACTAATCCTTTTCCTTTTTCTAATCTACCTATAAAAGTAATTGCAGGGCTTTTATCCTCCATATTTTTTATAGAAAGATTCAAATAAGCGGGCGATGGAATATAAGGATTGGGGATATAAATAAAAGAAGCTTGATGGAGCCCCCAATATTGGAGAACAATTTTTTTGACAGCATTGCTAGGATAGATGATGTAAGGACTAAGCCTTGCCATATGAAAATCAGAATCATCTTCTTTAATATATTTCCAATAAACTTTCTTTTGCCAAGCACCTCTTCTTAAGCCACCAAGTCGAAATCGAATTTTTGCTAAAAGGGAAAGATTACTATTTATCTTTTGAAACCAAAAGGCTGGACAATGCAACTTTATTACATGCGGAATTTCAGGAAATTGTTCTCTGATTAATAAGGAATCGGAAGAACTTTCAGCCGCTTCAATAATATCAAAATATCGTTGTTGTACGCGCTTTTGAAAAACAGGAAGTACTTTTTTACGAAAATCATTTTGGTCTTTACAAAGAACAGGATGAATAGTGATACCCTCTTTATGATAAGTTGAGAAATGCTTCAATCCACCACAAAAAACTTCTATATGGTGACCTCTTTCTGTCAAAAGTTTTGCTATTTGACCCATGTATGTCCCAATACCACCCACATACATTTCACCTGGGAATTCATAAGATACTAAGGCTATATTCATTGCTTTATTTCCCAAAGAGGCTTTTTGATTTAAAATCAAAAGAACATAATATACTTATTATGAAAAATTTTGCATAAGCTAATCCATACTGTCGAATAAGTAAATATTTCCAAATTTCACTTTTAAAATAAAACAACAATCTTGTTGGTTTTCGGTGAGCATTGACCATTAGGTGCATGAAAACTTTTTTGGAAATTTCTTCCAAAAACACTTTTAAAACATCTTGATTGGGTGACTTCTTAGCTTCGAAATATTTCTTTAATTTAAAAAAAAGTTGTTCCACAATATTAAAATATTGAAATGGAAAACCACCATATATATGCATGGTTTGAAGCACATCAATTTCTTCGTCTTTTAGTCTTAAATTAAATTTCTTATAAATCATTGATTGGCTCATTCTTCGGGCATTATCTTTTTGACTTTTTTGAAGCCTTACAGATATATTATTCCCGTGCCATCTATGCAAATAAAGTATTTTTTGAATGCAATAAGCTTTTGTTTTTTCAAGTATCAATGACATGAAGTAATAATCTTCGGCAGCTTCCCAACCTTTTTCATAACGAATATTATTTCTATCTAAAACCTCTTTTCTAATCATGCACGTAGGGTGAGGAAGCGGAGTTATTAGTAAAGCTTTAAAATTAATTTCCTTATCCTTTTCAGGATAGATTAGTTCAAAATTTTCATCCCCAAAAGCTTTCAAACAAGTTCCACAAATTCCAATATCTTCATGGGTTTCCATAAAATCAACCTGGGCTTCCAAGCGTTCTTCTAAACTTATATCGTCACCATCCATAAAAGCAATGTATTTACCGTTTGCTTTTGATATACCGAAATTTTTGGAAGTCTCTTGTCCTTGATTTCTTTTATGCTCAAGGTATTTGATTCGGGAATCATCAAAGCTTAGAATTACATTTTTAGTATTATCTGTAGAACCATCATTTACAATTATAAATTCAATTTTTTTGTAGGTCTGACTAAGAATACTTTCTATAGCTTCGCTAATAAATTTTTCATCATTATAAGTACACATCACTACAGAAACTAATGCCTGTTCATTCATTTTTCGTTGTTTCTAAGAGGTTTTCGGATTGAGTATATTTTAAAATTGGTAATTAAAAATTTGAATGTCTTTTTTGTAAATTTCAGCTACCTTTTCCTTCGTTTTTTCGTCATAATATGTATGATAACTTTTTCGATTTTTAGAAGCATTCTTTTTAGAAATCTCAATTTCATCAATCCCCAAAATATCTAAAACCTTTCGAAAATCTACTTCAAACCTTTCGAAACGCCCAACAAAATCAACATGATTTAAATCAATCATACTAGCCTGTAGGCGGATGTGGGCATCATCACAAGTTTTTACATCAATTTGGGCAACGTAACCAACAAAGTTTTTAAAATCTTGCATTGCGATTAGTTTTTCTTCCGAAAATTGGTAATAATTCGCCTTAACTACTTTGTTCAACCAACATGAAACCAATCTATCCCATGGATTGCGTACAAAAGCAAAACGAAAATATCCGTTATAATCATTAGCGGGATAATGACACCACATTGGATGCTCGGCATCTAAAACGACAGAGGCTCGTTTTAAAACGTCAAAAATAGTACGGCTGCTGACTTTAGCCACCCGATACCAAATTAGTTTTTTTTGATGCGAAATCGAGATATTATACGATTGATCGGAGGGTAGTTTCTTGAATCGCCTAAGTAACCAATGGCTGAATCTTTGATAGCGCTGGCTTCCTTTGGTCAAGTGATATTGGTGTGGTTCTCTTTTGGCTTTTTTGCCGTCTGCTTTTAATGTTTCGACCATTATTTGAAATTGTTATTTTATTAGCGTTCGAAAAACCAGTCCCCAAAAAGCACGGGGAGTAGTCCTGCGAAGTATATCAATATCTAGAAAAACTGGCCATATTGGCATTCCTTTCCTAATAAATCCTTGATAAATTCTACCTAGTTTTTGATAGCAAAAATCACTAAGTGTTTTGTATTCCACCCTTGTTATATTCGGCTTGTTTTTTAGAAGACTTAGTGTTTTTTTTAAGAGGTGTTTCATTTCCGCTAATTCTTCAAAATCTAATTGACCTCGATAAAAACGATAAAATATCCGAGCTTCCGATATACTCAACTTCAAGTTTAAAATTTCCTCAAAAGCTAAGTGACTAATCATTAATTCATTGTCGGCTTGCTCTGTTGTTTTTTTCAAAGAGATACTTGATTCGTGCCATCGATAGTTGTACAGTGTTTTTGGAATAACCGCCGCTTTACCCTTTGCTACGACTCGCATCAAAAAATAATAATCATCTGCTGAGCGAACTTCAGGTCGAAAACGAATATTTTCCTTTTCCAAAAATGACCGCCGAACCATGCAAGCAGGGAAGTGAAAGGGGGTTTGAAAAATTGCTTTCAAGCGATAAGGTAACGGGTTTTCTGGAAAGGTCAGTAAGGTGTTTCTCAGTCCAAAATATTGGCAATTCGAGGAGCAAATTGCCAAATGTTCATCCAATTCCAATAGCTTGATTTGCTCATCAAACCTGTTTGGTTCATTGAGGTCGTCGCTATCTGCGAAGGCAATATATTTGCCTTTTGCCACTTCTAACCCTCGATTTCTTGCATAAGAAACACCTTTGTTTTTGGGATAACCAATGTATTGAATTCGGGGGTCCGTTTGGCTTTTTATCCACTCCTCTGTATCATCAAAAGAACCATCATTCACAATAATTAACTCAAAATCAGTTATCGTTTGATTGAGAATGCTTTCAACGGCTTCCACTAAAAATTGTTGGCGATTATAAGTCGGAATAATCACGGAAATAAGTGATGGTTTCATTATTACTTTTTTTGTTAAAATAGCTACAACGCTTCTAAAGGAACTGTGCGTTTCCTTGATTTAGACTGCTCTAATGGAACTTCACAACCCGAATGCTAACTGCCGCTGAATAAAAAAAGGTTCTAACCGACGCATGCTATTTCGCAGGGCGTTCTTTGTAAAATATTGTCTGACATACTTCTGCGTACCGTAGTAGGTATAGCGAAAATGTTTGGAGGGGCGAACACTTAAAAAGCCAGGTTTGAAATACTTTTTGGGTGCTAAAGGAATCGCGCATTGAAAGCCAAAGTTATTCCCGCGTTCACTTCTGAAAACAAAAAAGCCGATATTGACTTCGTTGAAATATTTCATCGTGCTCAGACGTAGTATATGTTGATCCGAAAGCGTTTTTGCATATTCCGCACTCGCTATAACATTCCATTTTTTAAAGTAATAATCTGCCCCAAATTGGTAATCTAAATAACTTGGACGAGTAATCTGCCAAGCGATTTCGGGTTCATTTACGTAGGTGGCATAGCCCGTGTAGCCTGCCTTAGCTCGCAGCAGCAATCGCCCATTCCAAAAATATTTTCCTAACTCAGCTTGTCCGCCGTAGCGGTTTTCGGTAAAATAACCTGCGGTCAGGTAAAGGTAGGTCTGCGCGGGTAGCCGTAATCGCTGTTCTAATTGCAAAATTCGTGGACGAAAAAATGTTTCTTCTGGAATATCAAACTCATTAAAAATCGGTAACGTGGTTTGAAAACTGGCTCTAGCTCCTTTCCATAAGTAAAAATGTGCCGTCGGTAATAGATTGAATTGATGAACAACGGGATCTGGAAAACCGCCCAGACCTAATCTCAGTTCTGGTTCTATTTCGAGTTCGAATTTGTAATTACCTCGGTTTTGGTTGGCGAAAGTTTGGGTAGCATAAGATTTGGGTAACTTCTGCTGAACCTTTATCGTTTTGGCAAAATCAATCGCATTATTTGAGGTCGTGTCTTGCCTGGATTTCTGATAACTCGCTACTGGAATGGTAGTCGTCAATATCGGAATATTGAGTTGCTGTGTAATAACGATCAAAGTGTCTATTTCGGTAGGTAGTTCCGTGCCAACCAAACCAATGACCTGCTTCAAAGCTAAAGCTTCTAAGCGATAACGCCGGTTTTCGTACTGGACGATCAAGGTATTATTATCCGTTGCAACGCCAATGTTTTGAAAGCCTTCGTCAACGAGTTTATCGCTAATTTTTTGGATAATCTCCGTAGCTTGGCAAAAGCTCTTATTTGGCAGTAACAATATAAAAATGACTAAAAATGGGTAGATAGAAAGGTTCAATTATTAGAGTTTAATTGGTGAGCATTAGATAAGGGAGTGAGAAAATTTTACAGCTTCCATCTCAAAGAAATACTTCCTCCGACCGATTTCCCGTCAAGCAAAGTAGCTTGTAAAAAGACGAGGTTTTTGATATTCGCTTTTAGCCCCGTGTGAATACTTTGGGCATCATATTCTACTAATAATGACAAAAATTTCCAATTTAAATCGGCTTCTCCGAACGCCCCAATCAAGTAATTGTTTTCAGTTTCTTGGAACTTAAAACCATAACCCAAATGAGCGTTAACAGACCATGCTTTTTCTGGAATTTTGAAATGCTTAGAAGCTACAAAGTAGGTCGTATGAAAATGCCCTTTAACGTTGAACCAATCGTGGAATCCAATAGCTATTGCGGGTCGATATTTTTTTCTTTCAGCGCTTTTATTTTAAAAAAATACGACCGATCCCCAATCCCAAAAGTATTTTCAGTACCGTAGGGTTTGGTCAGGCGAATAGTAATTTCCAAAAAAGACAAATAGCCTAAATTGAGAAATTTTACATGCTCCCCTACTCCATCCATTTTGCTACGGGTAACAAAAGCGACCTCCTTCGGAAGATGCGAAAAACCTAAACTGATCTGACTTTCTGGGGTAATGTAGGCGGTTGGTACAAACGCCAGACCAGTGTTGCCGAGGATACCTAGATGATTGGTTCTGCGGTTTTCTTGGCTTATCCCTTCATTGCCCAGCAACAATAAAAGGCAGATGAAACCATTTAAAAAAAGTTTTTTAATCATATCATTTTTTTTACAAATATTATTTGTTATCTCTCCTAACAATTACGTCTTCCATGACCAACATGTCCATCTGTGTTCTCAAAAAGCAATCTAAAGCTTCTTCGGGTGTATTTACGATGGGTTCGTTTTCATTAAAAGAAGTATTGAGTAGAATGGGCACTTTTGATTTTTTATAAAATGCTTTGATCAGAGCGTGGTATTTAGGAGCATCGGTCTGGCTTACGGTCTGTAGCCGTCCGGTGCCATTGACGTGCGTAACGGCTGGAATCAGGGCTTGTTTTTCCTCCTTAATCGAAAAAACCTTTTCCATAAATGGCACATCATCCACCTGTTCAAAATATTCTCCTACGTGTTCTTTTAAAATAGATGGCGCAAAAGGTCTAAAATTTTCACGTCTTTTGATTTTGAGATTAAGTAAATCCCTAGCATCCGCACGGCTTGGATCAACTAAAATGGAACGATTGCCTAAAGCCCTTGGTCCAAATTCTGCCCGCCCTTGAAACCAACCTACTACTTGCCCCTGAGCCAAACTAGCACTTACTTCTTCTATCAAATCGCTTGGCGTGTATTTGGTATAGTCAACTTGTTTGGTTTGTAGGATTTTTTCAATTTCGGTATTATTAAATTGAGCACCAGTATAAGCCTGATTTTGAAAAGCTGTCCTAGTATGACCTAAATTATGATGATAATAGTACAAGGCAGAGCCTACTGAAGTCCCTGCGTCATGTCCAGCGGGCGGTACGTACAAATGTTCGAAAGAGGTGTTTTGGATAATTTTGCCATTTGCTACGGAATTTTGCGCACAGCCACCCGTCAGGCACAGGTTTTTGAGCTTTGTTTTTTGATAGAGTTGTTCGGCTAAAATAAAGATGATTTCTTCCGTCAAAGCTTGCACCGAAGCTGCTAAGTCTTTATGAAACTGGGTTAATTCATCCCCCTTTTGTCGGGCAGATCCAAATAAGTCAATGATTCCTTGACCAAATATAGGTGCGACCAGCGGCGCACCGCCATTCCAAGTCATTTGTATTCCCTTGGCAAAGTGAGAAAAGTACCGAGGAACTAATTCAAAACGACCATCTTTTTTAATCCGAATCACTTTCCTCAATTCATCA
>JBGCFJ010001126.1:0-1653 GCA_045106885.1 Saprospiraceae bacterium | reverse complement strand
CTTGCGAATTTCTAACGGCTGTATTATCTACTTCTAAAGTGTCTAAAGTTTTTTGTTCGTCGTCATTCTGGAAGATATTGACACCAATAATTTTATCGACTCCACTATCAATTCTCGCTTGTTTTTTAGCAGCCGCTTCTTCAATTCGCAATTTGGGCAAACCATTTTCAATCGCCTTTGCCATGCCGCCCAATGCTTCCACTTCTTCAATTAAAGCCCATGCCTTTTCCGCAATTTCTTTAGTCAAATATTCTATATAATACGAACCGCCCCAAGGGTCAACCACTTTGGTCATATCTGTTTCTTGTTGTAAATATTTTTGCGTATCTCGGGCAATTTTAGCCGAAAAATCTGTTGGTAGTGCAATGGCTTCATCCAAAGAATTGGTATGTAAAGATTGCGTACCACCAAAGACGGCTGCCATGGCTTCAATCGTCGTTCGAGCAATATTATTAAACGGGTCTTGGGCGGTTAAACTCCAACCAGAAGTTTGGCAATGCGTCCGCAAAGCCAATGATTTTGGATTGGTTGGATTAAATTGTTGGACAATTTTTGCCCAGAGCATTCTAGCCGCTCGCATTTTGGCAATTTCCATAAAATGATTCATGCCAATACCCCAAAAGAAGGACAATCTTGGCGCAAAATCATCTATTTTTAATCCTGCTTTTAAGCCTGTTCTAATATATTCTAAACCGTCCGCTAGGGTATAAGCCAGTTCAATATCCGCAGATGCACCAGCCTCATGCATGTGATAACCACTAATACTAATTGAGTTGAATTTTGGAATATTTTGCGAAGTATATTCAAAAATATCTCCGATAATGCGCATCGAAGGTTGTGGTGGATAAATGTAGGTATTTCGCACCATAAACTCCTTCAAAATATCATTCTGAATCGTCCCACTTAATTTGGCTTGGTCAACGCCTTGTTCTTCTGCTGCCACTATATAAAATGCCATAATCGGAATCACCGCCCCATTCATCGTCATTGAAACCGACATCTTATCCAAAGGAATTTGGTCGAATAAGATTTTCATATCTTCGACACTATCAATCGCAACGCCTGCCATTCCTACATCGCCCATCACTCTAGGATGGTCAGAATCATAGCCTCTATGCGTCGCTAAATCGAAAGCAACCGATAAACCTTTTTGTCCTTGTGCTAAGTTTCGACGGTAGAAAGCGTTACTTTCTTCCGCAGTCGAAAAACCTGCATATTGCCGAATCGTCCACGGTCTACCTGAGTACATAGAACTATAAGGGCCACGTAAATTAGGCGCCATTCCTGCGACAAAATTTAGATGCTCGTAATCCTTGACTGTTTCTGCATCGTACTTTGCTTGGATAGTTATGCCTTCAGAACTTTCCCATGTTTGTTCCGCAGCCTCTTCTGTAGCCGTCGTAACCGTAGCTTGGACATTCTTGTCCGAGTTGCTCTCCCGCTTAAAAGGTATATACTTAAAATCTGGTTGTTTCATATTTTATAGATATTTCATTCTGCCATGCACCTGTTTGTTCAAAAAGCCCAACCCTAAGAGTATGACTTGCTTTTTATGGGCTAAATAAGGCTCATAATATTTATTGGTTTCAATCTGCTTAATGGCTTGCTGAGAAAGGGTTGTTACCCGCTTAATCTTATTGCCTTTGCTAAATT
>JBGCFJ010001125.1:0-4603 GCA_045106885.1 Saprospiraceae bacterium | reverse complement strand
ATAAAAATAGCGTCTGCTTCTTGTAAAAGCGCTACTTTTTCTGGAGTAATATCTCCTAAAATACGAATGGCTAAACCTGGACCAGGGAAAGGGTGTCGACCATTAATGGTTGCTGGAATGCCTAATTCTCGACCAACTTTACGTACTTCATCTTTGAATAAACTACGGAGTGGTTCAACAATCTTCAAATTCAAAATATCAGGCAAACCACCTACATTATGATGTGATTTTATAGTCACAGAAGGGCCATGGACAGAAACAGATTCTATAACATCTGGATAAATAGTACCTTGTCCTAACCATTTCACTTTTTTCAATTTATTCGCTTCTTCCTCAAATACTTCTATGAATACTCGACCAATGACTTTTCGTTTTTTCTCTGGGTCACTAACGCCTGCCAATTCTGTCCAAAAACGTTGACGAGCATTGACGCCAATAACGTTTAATCCCATTACCTTATAGGAATCTAAGACCTCTTCAAACTCATCTTTTCTTAACAGCCCATTATCTACAAAAATACAAGTTAGATTTTTGCCAATAGCTTTGTTCAATAATTCTGCGCCAACCGTAGAATCTACCCCACCAGAAAGGCCCATGATTACGTTATCATTGCCTAATTTCTGACGTAACTCTGCAATTGTTTGGTCTACAAAAGAAGCAGGTGTCCAACTAGGGGAACAACCAGCAATGTCCACTAAGAAATTCTTTAATAATTGTTTGCCGTCAATACTATGAGTAACTTCTGGATGAAATTGAATACAGTAAACAGGTTGCTTGAAAGTCTTTTTCTTTGCTTTAAAAGCCGCTACAGGAATACTATCTGTTCCTGCTAAAACTTTAAATCCTTTAGGTATTTCAAAAATGGTATCTCCGTGAGACATCCAAACTTGTGAGTCTTTTTTGATGCCTTTTAAGAATGGGTCTTTTTTGACTTTTCCTAATTTTGCTTTTCCATACTCTCTTTTTTCAGAACGCTGTACATTTCCACCCATCTTTTGGGCAATATATTGAGCCCCATAACAAATGCCTAAAACAGGTTTTTTACCAATTAATTTTGATAAATCAACTTGCAGTGCTTTTTTATCTGTTACGGAGAAAGGACTTCCTGATAAGATAATTGCTTTAATAGAATCATCTAAAGTTGGAATTTTATTATAGGGAACAATTTCGCTATAGATGTTGAGTTCTCTAACCCGTCGAGCGATTAACTGCGTATATTGAGAACCGAAATCGAGAATGAGTATTTTTTCGTGCATTGGTGAGTGAATTACAAATAGGTTTAATAAACCAGAGTAAAGTTTTACAAACGAAAACTAAGGAATGTAATATTAATGAATGTTACTTTTCCGAGTGAGTAATTTTTTCTTTAGACAAGGCGCAAAAAACGGAGTTATGCCTTAGCATAATGAGTATTTTTGCAACGCAGTATAAAGGAAAAAGAACCATTCTAAAAGTAATAGTTATTTTTATTCCATTCCTAATAGAAGTGCTTCCAGAACTCAAAGTTCTGG
Organism: Saprospiraceae bacterium; assembly: GCA_045106885.1. GTDB lineage: Bacteria > Bacteroidota > Bacteroidia > Chitinophagales > Saprospiraceae > JAFMDF01. The sequence goes on along the minus strand of JBGCFJ010001125.1, from coordinate 3,092 downwards.
AAGCACTGAAACTACAAGTATCTTTTATTTTTATTGGACTTGATTAATAGTCACCAAGAGTCTCTGGCAATTGAGCCAAAGCTTTCTCTGTTAATTCATCGTTTGGTGCTTTTCCGTGCCAAGCATGGGTGTGCATCATGAAATCAACGCCTTGTCCCATCACTGTTTTCATTAAAATGACGACAGGTTTACCATTTCCAGCTTTTTTCTTTGCTTTATTCAAGCCATTAATCACTTTTCGCATATTATTACCATCCATCGTCATTACTTCCCAACCAAAAGCTTTGAATTTTTGCTTTAAATCACCTAATTCTAATACTTCCTTAGTAGGACCATCAATTTGTTGACCATTCCAATCTACTGTTACAATCAGGTTATCTACCTTATGATGTGGAGCAAACATAATTGCTTCCCAGTTTTGTCCTTCTTGTAATTCTCCATCACCAGTTAAAGCATAAACTAGTTTATCATCCCCATCTAATTTCTTCGCCAAGGCAGCACCAATAGCTACAGACATTCCTTGTCCTAAAGAACCAGAAGCAACTCTCACACCAGGCAAACCTTCATGAGTAGTCGGATGACCTTGTAAACGAGTATTTAACTTTCGGAAAGTTGCTAATTCCTCTACTGGAAAATAACCAGCTCTGGCTAATACACTATAGAAGACAGGCGATATATGTCCATTGGACAAAAAGAATAAATCTTCTCCTTTTCCTGCCATATCAAAACCAGGATTTCTATCCATGATTTCAAAATAAAGAGCGGTCAAAAAATCAGTGCAACCAAGAGAACCTCCTGGGTGTCCAGTACCTGCTGCATTTACTTGACGAATAATATCTCGCCTTACTTGAGTAGCAATATTTTCTAATTTCTTAATAGCTGCCATTATTATATATTAATAGTGAATTAGATTTATGATTTTATTCTTTCTTGGATTAGGGAATTTTTAAAATAAGGTGCGAAAGTACGAAAGTGTGGAAAGGTTTTCAACAAAAAAAGGTAAATTCTCAAATTCAATCTCAAAATGAGGGATAGACAATTTATTTTCGCCTCTCTAATCTCTTTTCTAAAATACAAAAGGACAACCTGATACTGTTCAGATTGTCCTTTATATAGATTGTAAACTATAAAGTTTGGTTAGGTAGCCAAATTAATTTACAGATGCAGACAATTCTTTACCAGGCTTGAACTTAATAACTTTCTTTGCTGCAATTTGAATAGCTTCGCCCGTTCTAGGATTTCTCCCAGTTCTAGCGGCACGCTCAGAAATAGAGAAAGTACCAAAGCCTAACATTGCTACTTTTCCACCATCTTTAAGGGTAGTTTCAATGTTTGCTAAAACGCAATTTACAGCACTAGCTGCTTGTTCTTTAGTAAGGTTAGCATCTGCTGCTACTTTGCTGATTAAATCTCCTTTGTTCATTTTAAAAATTTTAAATGTGCTTTGAAAAAAATCGGTCGCAAAACTATAGGGTTCACTTTTCAAAACAAAATTTTTTGAGAAAAATAATTGTAAACCCTTTGTCTATAAAGCTTTTAAGCGATTTGTTTAATTTGAGAACGATGCAAATATAAAGGATAATTTTTTATTAAAACAAATTGTTTGTGATTTATTTTGAATTTTTTATTGTTTTATTTTAAAAAAATTAATGTTTTTAAAATCCAAATGCTAAAGAATTTAACTTGTTTTTAATTGAATTTCAATCGTTTACATAACACTGTTTTCGTATAATTAGTATTTTTAAATATTAAATAAATTTAATAACTATTTTTTATTGATAACTAAATAATTAACCATATTTCGAGACAAATAATTTTAGAATTATCTGTTTTAAAATTCAAAAAAGTTACTAACATTTTATGAAAATGAACTTTTGAGCTAAAAATGAAGCGGACTTTATTAATTTTTTTTGTCTAAATGTTAAGAATACCTTAAAAAAAATAAGGGTAAGCAACCTAAATAAGAACTATCTGTCTGTTATTTTAGTGAATATTATATATGAAAGACAGTGTTTTAGCGTTATTTTTGGGCAATCTTCTTAAAGATGAATGTTATTATATAGCAAAGGGCACTGGGCTTAATAATTCAAGACATAAATCCTTGACAGGTTAAATCGGCGTCTTTTTCCGTTAGCAAACCCATCCGCAAGCGGTTCACAAACGGTGTTTGCTCATGTTATTTTTTTATCAAAGAGCTAAGGCTATTCTCAAAAAAAATGCCTTGTATAACAAAAAAATACGCTCGATTAAACTATCAATTACTTATGATTTGAACCATTAGGGTAAATGTTAGACTTATTAATAGGTGAATTTTTTTCGTGATACCTCTTAAAATTTTCAGCTATTTATTATTTTTTACCCCTCTGCCCAATGCACTAAGCCCTTTGCTGAATAAAACAGATTAATTGGTTTTTGTAGAAAAAAGAATAGCACTAAATTATTTTTATTAGTGGCGAGGTAGAAATAAAGTGTGCCAGAGTGCGCAGTTATTTTTTCTTCTAAGGACTCTTTAAAAACCGCATATAGCCTTTGCTACATAAGGCTTTTTAAAGATTTCTTAGAAGTAAATAAGAACAATGCCTGCCCCGATTCATCGGGGTAATGTGGCTCAATTTATTCCTGCGTCGTCACTTAAATCATTTTCAGAACATGAAATACATTATAACCTTTTGTTTATTGATTTTTTTTAGCAGCCAACCTTTGCTCGCACAATGTGATGATTGTTACGAAACTCCTTTTTTAGGCGTTTATTCAAACGGCATTTCTAGAAATAAAGCTAAGAAGCTCCGATTTGAAAATAGTGAAGGCAGTTATGTTACTGGGATTATAGGCAATACCGCTGCTGAGAAAGCAGGCTTACAGCCTTTTGATTATATTTTTGGGGTTGATGAATACCGAACGGATTATGGTCGTTCTTTGACCTATATTCTGAAAAAATATGACCCTAGAGATGAAGTGACGATTCATTATTATAGAAATGGTCAAAAACAACAGAAAGAGGCTCGATTGGGCAAAAGGTCTGATGCAGAATATAATAAAAGAAATAAACGGGCAGTTATGTTACTGGGATTATAGGCAATACCGCTGCTGAG
>JBGCFJ010001124.1:0-12718 GCA_045106885.1 Saprospiraceae bacterium | reverse complement strand
GCCCCTTTGGTAAATTTAAAATCTACTTCGAATTCGAAGTTCTCATATTTTTCAATGGTGACAATATCTCCTCCATTTTCGGACTCTGCTCCACCAGCATCCGCTACGACTAATTCTCCATTATTAATAGACCAGCCTTCTTTTGGAAATTCACTTAACTTAGCTCCTCTCCAACCATTTGTTGTTTTTCCATCCCATAGTAGTTTCCAGCCTTCCGCTTTTTCTCTTTCTGATAAGCTATTTGTAAGATAGCTATATTGGACAATCGGTTTGTCAATCACCTTTTTATGTTTTTCCAAATTAGTGGTACAGATTTGAACATTTCTGAATTTTACCTGCCGACCATTTAATTTTTCTGGACAAGAATGTACCTGTAAACCTATAAATCCTGAAGCATCTACATCGTCCACCAAATCAGCCGTTTGAACATCATTGACCCATACCTTTAAGCTGTTACCGATAGCTTCAATACGATATTTATTCCATTCATTAAGTTTAAAGGCGCTTTTCGCAGCTTGATTCCTTTCCAAATTATACAGCCATTTTCGCCGAGCTTCATCAAAAATTCCACCTGTCCATTGGCGCTTGGTAGGATCCATTTCCATTTGATAGCCGTGAACTCTACCATCCTTATAGTCTGGTTTACTTTGCGCTCGAAACATTACCCCAGAGTTTGTTTCCGCTCCTAAATAACCTTCAAACGTAAGGATGAAATCTGAATAATTTTCTTTGGTACACAAAAAAGTATTTGGCGTACCAGAAGTGTAGGTACCTACGAGTACTCCATCTTCAACGGTAAAAGGTGCTGTTCCATTTTTAATTTCCCATCCATCAATATTTTCACCATTGAATAGGTGAACAAAGTCACTTTCATTCTGCTTACATGAACTTATCAATACTCCTAATACAGACAACCAAATAAAGTAACCTTTCATTTCTAAATTTTAAGTGAAGAAAAAATATACACACTAATTTTCTGAATTACGGGCAACATAATCCAATAATAAAGCCTTAACATCTCCTACCCTACCTTCGCTCAATCCACCACTAGTTGCCCCCGTTATCCAATAAAGAATCATCCCTGCATCACTACAATCCCATTTGCCTTTTTGGAATTTTACGACATTATCTACTTCCGCAATTTTCCCTTGCAGCCACACTTGTTGAATGCGGGCATCTGGGTGGTCTCTTGCCCAATCCCATTTTTCAATAGCCACTTTTAAATAGGTATTTTGGTCAGGAATTCTTACTTCCTCAATTCCGTAATCCAGAATTTGTTGCCAAGTATAAAAATCGCCTGTGTTATCATTGGCAGGATGATGCGTCACTACTTTTACAAATTGATGTTGCTCTTTTGGCGTAGCATCCAAAGCAAGTCCTATAATATCTGGCTCACCAGCTTCTACAATCCAAAGCGGGTCATTAGCGGTGGAAGCATTGATGGCATTGGCTAAATCTTTTACGGTTTCTTCTTTCTGCCATTTGGCATCAAAAAAAGTAAGTGCGTCAAAACCACCCCAACGCCTAGCCGTTACATCACAACTAGCTTGCATCAAAGCATGGCGTTCTCTTTCTTCTCTTTCCGAAATATTTGGTTGATTTTTGACCAAATCGCAACTATGGGAATAGTGTACCAGTCTGTCTTCTAAACCTGCTGCCCGTAACAAAGCAAGGGAAATAGCAGTACCGCCTAAGTCATCTGGGTCGGGGGAATTTCCATCGGCAACAATAGCCACTCGACCTTTTGGTGGGTTGATGGTCGGTTTGGGACGTTCTGGTATTTCGGGTTGCCACCAATCGTTAATTTTATCCGTCAACCTTTGTACTTCTTCTGGGTATTGCTCGGCAACATTCTTCAACTCATTTGGGTCATCAGCCAGGTTAAACAATTGAGGGTCTTTGGAATAATAACCTGTATAATGCTCTTTTTCCGTCGTCCCTTCTTTTTGAACCATTTCATTATTGGGGAAAATTAATTTCCAATCTTTTTCAACGGCAATTTTATATAATATGGATTCGGTAGGAATATCAACATTTGTAATGTCATGGTTGTAGGATTCTGCAAAAATGGTTTTGCGCTTTTTCAAAGCCGATTCATCTAAAACATTAATGCCTGTCAAATTCCCTTCTTCTAATCCAAGTAAACTTAGAACAGTTGGGACTATATCCACATTACTTACTAAATTTTCGGTATTCATTTGGGCTTGGATTTTCTTAGGATATTTAAACATAACAGGTGTCCGAATCCCTCCTTCATGAGGGGCTCTTTTAGACCTTGCAGCGTATTTTGAAGAATCATCAGATTGAATCCATCCATTATCGCAGGTATAGACAATAATTGTATTCTCCTCTAAGCCTTTGTCTTTGAGATAATTTAATAATTCCCCCGTTGTTTGGTCAAACCATTCTACCATTGCCCAATATTTAGCAATATGTGGGCTGGAAGTTAGCTTTAAATATTTTTCTTCTAGGGCTTTAGGTGGCGTGTGGGGCGTATGTGGTAAAAAAGGCGCATACCACACAAAGAATGGTTGATTAGATGCAGTAGTTTCGTCAATAAAATCAGTAACAGGTTTTAAGCCTTCTCTGCCTATTTTAAGTCCTTCGTCGCCATGTCGTCCACCTCTTTTATAATCCCCGTGGGTCATTCCTTTATCAAACCCTCCTTCTTCTGCCGAACCAATCCACCATTTACCCGATTGAAAGGAACGATAACCATTTTCAGATAGGGTTTGTGTAATCAATTTTTTTTTATAAAAATTAGCCTTTAATTTTTGATAATCGTTATCTCTTTTAACAGGATAGCTATTGGCAGGAAAATGGCTTTCTCTTTTCCCTCGTCCATAATGCTTAGGCCCTTCATAATTTTCAACTACGGGGTCATTTCCAGTTATGCCATGTTGATACGCATACAATCCAGTAATGATGGAGGCGAGGGAGGGGCTGCATAGCGGTGCAGAGGCATACCCTCTAGTAAAAGTCATAGATTCTTTGGCTAATTTATCTATATGAGGTGTCTGAATTTGTTGATGCCCCATAAAGCTATAATCGCCATAAGCTTGGTCATCAGATATAATAAAAATAATATTAGGCTTTTTATCAGGAGTAATTGCTGTTTTCGGATTGACGGTACAAGATAAAAAAGAAATTATAACGTATAGGTAGGCTAAGAATTTGACTTTCATTATATTTTATATGAGTGATTATAGAAAATAATAACCGATATAATAGAACGAACTCTTCAAAATGAAAAACAAGGTGGCATTTAATTACACCACCTTGTTATTATAATCAGCTTAAATGACTTTATTTTATTGTCGTAGCTCAGGCATTCTTGCCTGAGTTGAATTTCTATTTACGGGTTTATTTTCACAGACAAGAATGTCTGTGCTACATTTTATCTATACCCATTATTAGTCGGGTCAGAATCCAATAATGCGGGATTCAACTCTAATTCTTGTAAAGGTATTGGCAATAAAACGTGATAAGGTCTAATATTTTCATTAGGTTTCCAGAAACGGAATTCTAGATTTTGAACTACGTCTAATAAAATTCCCCATCTAATTAAATCGTATCTTCTATGCATTTCTGCAGCTAATTCCCATTTGCGCTCATCGTACATAGCTTCTCTAAATTGTTGTTGATTCAAACCAGTCAATTCCCACTCCGCTTGTGTTTCATAAGCACGCTGTCTGATTGGGTGAATATATTGATAAGCATTAGCAGGGCCATTCAGTTCATTTTCACACTCTGCGGCCATTAGATATACATCAGCTAAACGAAAGACCATTCTATTATCAGAGTGGTTAAACCGTGGCGAGGTTTCCAAGTCTAAATTCCAAAATTTAGCCATATATGGAAATACCAAATCGAAACCTAAATAATTGTCTACAATATTCAACTCTCTTCTGATATCATTCATCGGAAATTTCTCTGCAAAATCTTTCGATGCTACTTGTAATCCTGTTCCATTAAAGGCTTGTCCATTAGCAGTTAGTGCAGCTCTTAATGCTCCCCTTTCGTCTGTATTAAGCGGCTCATCTCTTAAACGAGGATTAAACATACTTGGTCTCCAGCTATTATTTCCTGCAAATGACCTTCCTGGAAATGCTGGGTCAAATAAACCTTCTATGTCTTTTGCAAAATCTAAAGACCATATAATCTCAGCGTTATATTCATTTAAAGGGTCAAAAACTTCCGCATAAGTGGGCAATAATACATGATCCGACTGATTGATAATTTCTAGACACTTACTTAAACCTGCTTGCCAATTTTGTGCTTTCATGTGAATCTTAGCCTCAATGATAGCTGCTGCCCATTTGGACGCTCGCCCCCTATCTGAACCCGTGTAAGCAGGCTGTAAATTCGCTTGCGCAAATTGTAAATCATCCAATACACCACTTAATATAGTTGCTTTGTCCGTTCTTCCTAGGCTACCAATCTCTTCCAGCGTAAGTGTCTCTGTATAATAAGGAGCATCTCCCCAAAGGTTCGTTATATGCCAATAAGCTAAGGCTCTTACAAATCTTGCATCTGCAATAACATCTGTTTGTACCACTTGTGTAAGCGCTGGATTATCCGTAACCCGTTCTATAACGATATTGGTATTTAAGACAACTCTATACAAATCTTTCCAAGTATCTGAAACGCTCATTTTCTGAACTGACACATCTGCCAATGCTTCATTCAAAGAGTAGTTACCTATGGGTTCTACAAAATTGGCAGAACGGTTAGGCTCGATAATATCTGCTCCATTATCATAAAAGTGGTCTAGCCCAACTTGACCGTATATGGAGTTATTTTTTAAAATAGCATAAATACCATTCATCGCCTGTCGAGCATCATTCTCGGAGGCAAAAAAGGTTTCTGGAGAAATAAGCGCTCTTGGGTCTTCTTCTAAAAATTCTTCACAGCTAAAAAAGCTGAGCATAAGGAAGAGACTGAAAAATATTTTCCTAACTGTCATTTTTATATTATTTTATTCTTTAATAAATATACTGACCTTTTTGCTAAATAGGTCAACCTATCTTAAATAAAGAAGATTTTTAAAATGTTACATTTAAACCAAAAGTTAAAATTCTAGGACTAGGATATTCTCCATCAGAATAACCTTGGGCAATATTACCCAAACCACTTCTTCCAAATCTACTTGTTTCGGGGTCGATTAATCTAAAATCAGAAAATAATAATAGATTGGTTCCTGTAAAATAAAGCGTCGCATTTTGTAAGCCTACAGATTTTAATTTTTCCGCAGAGAAATTATAAGCGAACCTCAAGGTTTTAAGTCTCAAGTGAGAGCCATCTTCTACATATTCCGTATTACTTAGATTAGTAGTGATGGCATCAGAGCCAGCTCTAGGAACATCAGAAGTAGGATTCTCTGGTGTCCAACGGTTTGCCAAATCGGCAAACTTGGTAGTCTCTCCTCTATTAAAATAATGATTACGCATTCTTAAATTATAGACTTCATTGCCAACAGTTCCTTGGAAATAAAAAGATAAGTCAAAGTTCTTGTAAGAAAAGGTATTTTCAAATCCAAAGATTAAATCTGGTGTCGGATCTCCTAAAATGACATTATCCTCTGTTGAGATAATTCCGTCTCCATTCAAATCTTCATACCTTGGGCCTCCAACAACTTGCGAAGATAAACCAGAGGCATCAATTTCTTCTTGGCTCTTCCAAGTACCCAAATAGTTGACACCCGTAAAAACAGGTACAGGCTGTCCAACAATTAGTCGAGTATTACCAGAACCGATAATGGGGTCAACCACCACATCGATAAAATCCGCCCCACCTAGGTCTAAAATTTTGTTATTATTAGCAGACAAAGTTAAAGTAGAACCCCATTTGAAATTACTAGTAACTACGTTTCTAGAGTTTAATAAAAATTCCCATCCTTTATTTTCTAAAGAACCAATATTCTGCAATTGGCTCGTAAATCCAGTCTGTCTAGGAATGGCTACATCTAACAATAAATCTTCCGTTTTTTTATAGTAAAAATTTAATTCTGAAAATAATCTACCATTAAATAAGGATGCCTCTAAGGCTAAATCAAAAGAACTAGTTGTCTCCCATTGTAAGTTTGGATTCGAAGGTCTTCCTAAGGTAAGACCAGGAACTTCTACTCCATTGAGCGTCGTATTTGCCTCCGTCAAAAGTCCTAAAGTTCGATAAGGACCAATGGCTTGATTACCAGCCTTACCGTAACTAGCTCTTAATTTTAAGTCTTCCACGAGATTTTGACCTTGCATAAATGGCTCTTCCGAAATCTTCCAAGCTGCCGCTACAGATGGATAGAATTCGTATTTATTCCCTCTAGCAAAAACAGAACTACCATCTGTTCTTCCTACTAAGGTGAACAAATATTTATTTTGAAAAGCATAATTTATCCGTCCAAAAAAGGATGCAATTTGAAAGCCATTAAATCCACTTGAAACTATTGACCTAGTCGGGTCAGAAAAGCCCAAATTATTAAAACCTGCGGCATCACTTGTTATTCCAAAAGCCTCTGACTCCGCTATTTCGGTAGATACTTGTTGAAAGGATGCTCCACCAAGTGCCGTTATACTATGATCTTCATTCACATCAAATTGATATTGGATGGTATTTTCATTGTTCCATCCTGTACTTGCCACCGTTCTTACTCTTGCAATACCGCCATCAGTTACTCCAATAGCAAGGTTTCCAGGTAATTGACTAGATGTAAATCTATTCTGCTTGGTATTATTAAATTCTGGGTTGAAGGTAGAACGAATCGTCCAATTTGGTGCAGGACTATACTGCAGATAGATGGTAGCCAATAAATTATTCGTAAAAGTCTCATTAGTATTCAACTGTTCATTCGCTAGTGGATTAGAAAAAGGAGCACCAACCACATCATTAAACCCATTGAAGGTGCCATCATCATTATAAATGGGTTGCGTAGGAAGTATAGCAAAAGCATTCCCAAAACTTACCACCCCATTATCTCGATTAAGTCTTGAATAATTTAATCTAAATCCTGTGGATAATTTATCGCTTAATTGAACGTCTAAATTGGAACGGAAAATATATTTTTCAATACCCGAAGTTATCACAATCCCATCTTGATTAAAATAATTGACAGAATTATAATATTTAACCTTCCCACTTTCAGATGTACCAGCAATAGAAACATCCGCATTATACATTTGAGCAGGTTTAATTAATAAATCGTACCAATCATTATTTGGATAGGTAGAAGGGTCATTTGGAAAAGGTTCTGCCGCCGACCTAAATCTAGCACTTTCGTTGGTAAATGCTATTTGCTCTGCTTGAGTAAGCATATCAGGTGTCGTAGGTACTAATTGAGTTCCTGTGTAGAGATTAAGACTGACTTGAGGCTTTCCTGGATTAGCTCCTCCACCGCTTTTGGTCGTTACCAATACCACACCATTCGCACCTCTAGAACCATAAATAGCAATAGAAGATGCATCTTTTAGTACTTCCAACGACTGGATGTCATTGGCGTTGATATTGTTCAAATTAAAATTAGTCCCAACTACAATACCATCTACCACCCAAAGTGGTTCGTTACTTCCCGTAATGGAGTTACCCCCTCTAACTCTGATGACCGTACCTGCACCGGGTGAACCATTTGTTGTTGTAACCTGTACGCCTGCTGCTCGACCTTGTAGTGCTTGGTCAACTCTTGCTACAGGTACTTTAGCAATATCTTCGGCTTTTACGGTTGCAACAGAACCCGTTAAGTCAGATTTTTTTTGTATACCATAGCCGACTACAACTACTTCATCGAGTAGTGAACCTTCGTTCAAAGTAACATCAATCATTGTTCGATTGTTGACTACTTCTTCGACATCTTGGTATCCAGTATAGGAAAAAATCAGTACCTGTTCTCCTTCAATTAAATTAAGAGAGTAATTGCCATCAAAATCGGTAACTGTACCATTGGAAGTTCCTTTTTGAATAATGTTTACACCGATGAGGGTCTCCCCATTAGAGGAATTCACAACACCTGTGATTGATTGTTGTGCAAAAGCAGAAAATCCGCTAACACAAAAGAGTAGAAATACAACACCTTTCGATATTTTATTCAGAATTTTATTCCGAAAATATAGGGTTGTCATTCTTTGAGATTTTGTCATAATAAGCTTTTTTTAATGATAAATTTGCTTTTCAATAAGACAAAGCTATTTTATTGAAAAAAAATATTCATCCTGTGCTATGTGGTAGTATCCTGTACTATCCTGTTTTAAAATTTAAAAAATATAATATTTTCGGGCTTTACAGCGCATTTTATCGCATTCCTAAGAATAGAAATTTTATTTATCTTAACTTCAAAATCTCACTTCCTGCAAGCAAAAATGCACCAGTTCCATAATTCTGCCAACTATCCTTCGTAGCAGGTTCAGGTTCAGCACCAATATTTTGTACCCAACCGACTTTACCACTTGCCTGTTGACATTTTTCTAATGCTTTCCATGCTTTTAACACAGCTGGCAAATAATCCTTTTTGTCCAATAAACCATTATTAATACCCCATGCAATCGCAAATGTGTAAAAACCACTCCCACTAACCTCACCGTGGTTGTAGGCTTCGGGGGCTAACAAACTTGTTCGCCAAAGTCCATCTTTATGCTGAATTTCAACAATCCTTTGTGCCATCTCTTTATATAATTGCTCATAAAATGGTCTATACTTATTGTTTTTAGGTAAGGCATCTAGCATTAGTGCCAAGCCTCCTAAAACCCAACCGTTTCCTCTAGACCAAAATATCTTTTTACCATTCGATTCTTTTTTATCGCTTGCCTGTCCTGTCCATTGATACCTAGTGTCCCGAGCAAAAAGGCGTTCTTCTTGGTCGTATAACAATTTGTAAGTTTCCTGATAATATTTATGAATTTGGTCTAGGTATTCCTCATTTTCTGTATGGTTGGCGTATAAGGTAATGACGGGTGGCGCCATAAAAAGTGCATCACACCACCACCATAAAATTTTCTTTTCAGGAGCTTTTGCAGTTCCAGTCCGCCAAGGGTGTGATTTGTTAAAATGGTCTTCTATAAATTGGTGAGTGGGCTGCAAATCTACATTAGAAACACCTAATGATTTAAGGTAGAGATAAGCATAAGCAATCGTGATATCATCTGCGTGGTAAAACCGTTCCCAAGGTTGCCACTCATTACGCACCCCCATATCTTTGAGCGCATTCAGAAATGCAGTGTTTTGAGTGGTTTTATGTGCTCTAGAAACCCCTGTATAATAAGCGCCGTTTGTCCAATCGGTTGGTGCTTTAGCAAAAATAGGATTGGCCTCTTGCCATTGCATGGCTTTTACCATTGAAGATTCAATGAAGGATGAATTTAAATTTTTAGTGGAGGTACAACTAGAAATTATTACTAGTATTACTAGCGTCAATAAATTTAATAGAATTTTCTTCATGTTATTAATTGGTATATTATTTTTTGATTAAATTTTTAGCGATTTTTAAGCTGAAAATCGGTCAATAAAATTGAAATCGTTTTTAACGGAACTTATTTTTTCATCTACAATCATCTGGGCAGCGAGAATACCCATTTTCTTAAAATCTGTACTGATGACCGTAATGCCCAGCAGTTCTTTCAAAGGCGTATCGTTATAAGAAATGATACCAATATCTTTTCCTAATTCGTATTTTTTATCCCTAACTTGCTTTACTAAATTGACTAAATCTGATTCTTGAATAATGATATACAAGTCTTCCTTTTGCAATTCCATACTATCAAAAATTTCATCTAATACTTCACAGTCTAATTGGTTCTTGGCACAAAATCGACGAAAACCAATCACGATTTCCTGAGGATAAGGGTAAAGCGCTTTATTAGGATAGACTAAAATGATTTTCTTGTATTTTTTAACTTTAGGTAAAGCAGTTTTTAAAGCACTATAAATATCGTCTGTAAAATCTTGATAAACCTTACCTACTGCATTAGGCAGGCGTTTTATTTCCTTGTCCAATAAAATCAATTTTTCTGGAGCAATCTTTTTTAGGGAGCTCAAGACATCATCTGGGCAACCCACATTTTTTAGATTTTCATTTCTAAAGTGAGGCATGATGACTAAAAAATCATATTGCTTTTCTTTCTTTTCTAGAATATTTTTAAAGACCTCTGGTTCGCAATGATATATGTCTAAATCCACTTTTACATTCTTGCCTATTGCAGCAGTAAAAGCATTAAATATTCGCATTTTGTAGGTGCTCAATTTATTTATCAAAAACAAAACATTTTCCCGAATGGCTAAATCCGTTTTTGTAACATAAAATCCTTTCCCCTTAACAGATTCAATTATTTTTTGACTTCTCAATAAACTATAAGCCTTTTCAACAGTATCTCTAGACAAATCATATTGCTCACTCAACGCATTGATGGATAATATTTTATCCCCCATTAATAACTGCTGGTCTTTAATACCTTGCATAATGGAATCCATTACCTGCTTATATTTAGGAATTCTAGATTTTCTATCAATTTTAATATAAGTCGGTAGATTCATAAAAAAAAATTTCTTTCTTAGGTAAGAGTAAAAGGAAATAATTAGATTTGTTTGCCTATGTTTTAGTCCCTTAAAAATATTGTTACTTAAGAAAATTGGATGTTTCTGAACGAGAGGCAAAGTAGAAAGGAAAGGTGAAACGAAAGTCTAAATTAGGTGGGTCAAAAGTCTAAAAGACCTATTTTAGATAATTTTTCCAACGAATTATTAAGGACTATCCTCTAAATTTTAACAAAAAGAAGTTAAACCAAGAGACTTGTATTTTAGACAGTTTTGAAACTTCCAATACCATTTATTTCTATTTGTAGTAACTATATAAATCATAAAATGCCCCATACCACAGGATACCCCACTTTGTATTTTGTACTAATTTTAGGAAAAAATTAATTAATATAAATTGATATGATGACAACCATTAGTAAGCGCACTACCTTTAAATATGTAGATTATTTGTGGGACAAAGCTGCTGCGGCAGAATTAGGAGATGACCAAGTTGCCTTGTTCTTATATCGTTCCAATTTATTGGGTACAGATTTACGAATTACTAATTATGGAGGAGGAAATACTAGTTGCAAAACGATAGAAAAAGACCCCTTAACTGGAAAAGAAGTAGAGGTCATGTGGGTCAAAGGCTCAGGAGGAGACATTGGTACTTTAACGAGACAAGGAATAGCAGGACTATATACCGAGCGATTGCGCAATCTAAAAAATGTTTATAGAGGCATCGAATTTGAAGATGAAATAGTACCGCTTTATTATCATTGTCTATTTGATTTGGATAGTCGAGCACCTTCTATTGATACGGCGCTTCATGGGTTATTGCCTTTCAAACATATCGACCATTTACACCCTGATGCGCTTATTTCGGTTGCCGCAGCAAAAGATAGTGAAAAGGTAACAAAGGAAATTTGGGGCGATACGATGGGTTGGGTGCCTTGGCAAAAACCAGGTTTTGATTTAGGTGTTCAATTAGAAAAATGCCTGAAAGACAATCCTGGTATCAGAGGTATCGTATTGGGTGGCCATGGGTTATTTACTTGGGGTGATACCGCTTATGAATCCTATATCAATAGTTTGGAGGTAATAGAAATGGCAGCGGAGTATATAGCAGCTAGAGAAGGGAAAGGGCGACCTGTTTTTGGTGGCAAAAAAATAAAATCTTTGCCTGCTAAACAACGCAAGGAACAAGCTGCCAAATTAGCGCCAATTTTAAGAGGCTTATGCTCTACTTACCAAGGCATGATTGGACATTTTACCGATGATGAGCGAGTTTTGCAATTTATTAATAGTCATGATTTGGCTAAATTAGCTCCTTTAGGTACATCTTGTCCCGACCACTTTTTAAGAACAAAAATCCAACCGTTGGTTTTAGGCATTTCTCCTAAAGCAAACTTAGAAGATGGAGTCACTATCAAAGCTAAAATCGAACCCGATTTTGTGCAATATAGAAAAGAATATACGGAATATTATGAAACATGTAAACATGATAATAGTCCAGCGATTAGAGATACTAATCCAGTAGTTATTCTTTACCCTGGTGTGGGGATGTTCACCTTTGCTAAAAACAAACAGACGGCAAGAGTAGCAAGTGAATTTTACTTGAATGCCATAAATGTCATGCGAGGAGCAGAGGCGATTACAGAATATACCGCACTACCCCGCCAAGAGGCTTTTGATATTGAATATTGGCTGTTAGAAGAGGCTAAATTACAGCGACAGCCTAAAGAAAAACCGCTTTCTCGAAAAGTAGCAATTATCACAGGTGCAGGCGGTGGTATTGGAAAAGCAATTGCCGATAAATTAGCAGAAGAAGGGGCAAATGTAGTTTTAACAGATATTAATGAAGACCGTTTAAAAGAAGCTAATACTACCTATAAAAGAGATATTTCGACCTATGCTTTATGTGATGTATCTAACTCTCGTTCAGTAGCGGATGCATATGAAGCAGCTTGTTTAGAATTTGGAGGCGTAGATATTATCGTTCATTCTGCAGGCTTAGCTATTTCTAAAGCATTGACAGATACCACTTTAAAAGATTGGGATATTCTGCAAAATGTACTCGTCAAAGGTCAATTCAATATGGCGAAAGAAGGGGTTGAGATTTTGAGAAAACAGGGCATGGGGGGTGATATTATTAATATAGCTAGTAAAAATGGATTGGTAGCAGGGCCAAATAATGTTGGTTATGGTACCGCCAAAGCGGCTCAAC
>JBGCFJ010001123.1:0-3302 GCA_045106885.1 Saprospiraceae bacterium | reverse complement strand
GCATCAGAAGATGCTGTTTTTTATAAAGTCTATAAAGAAGAAGGAGAAACGAAAATATCAGACCCAATAGAAAATAAATCACTAGGCCATTTAATGGCAAATGGCATTATTACTGCACCGTTTTTATTTGGTTTAGAAAGTGCTAGAAGTGAATCTTATAATGCTAAAACAGATAATTTAGATACAAGTGAAGATTATTTATCTGGTAAAATTCACGATGCTATTTCTAAAAAGATAGCCGCTAAAAACAATATTTCAGAAGACCAAGTCATGGATTTAATCCAAGCAGAATTAGACAAATACGAAGCCCAAACGAATGATTGAAACTAAGAAAAATTTAACTGTAGTTCCTGCCTCCTTGAATTCAAAATTAACCAATCAAAGAAGACAAGAACTCATTACAGCAAAAGCTTATATTTCTAAAGACATATACCACAATCGTTATAAAACGAAGGATATAAGAGAGACATTACAGAATATTTACCACGGTAAATGTGCTTTTTGTGAACAGAAAATTGAATTTCCTCAAGTCGAGCATTTCCGTCCTAAAAATATCTATTATTGGCTGGCCTATTCTTGGGATAATTTATTGTTTGCCTGTTTGGGTTGTAATAGCCACAAAAATAACCACTTTGAAATCCTACTAAAAAGAGCCACAGCATTTCAATTAAACAATATTCACCAACTTGGTGTAAAATATAATGACTTAGAACAAAATCTTTTTGTCAATCCTGAGTCTACTCCAAATATTAAAGCAAAATTAGTTTTTGATGAAAATGGAAATATCGAGTCTAGTGACAAGGCAATGGATTATACTATCAAAACGTGTAAATTAAATCGGCCCAAATTAGCAGACGAACGAAAAAGAATTCGTGATAATTTTATCAAAAAAATAAAAGCAAGATTTCTTTTGAAGAGACCAAAAGAACAAATGTTAGAAAGCATCAAAGACTTAATCCAAGATTTCAAAGAAGATGCCCAAGACCCTAAAAACGAATATTTAGCCTTTAGACGATATATTATTAATCATAACTTAATTCCTAGGTTCTAACAAAATCGTAAAAAATCATAAAAACCAGCGAAATCAGCGTCAAAAAATTATTATCCACCTTAAATTTAAACCCTCCATCCATGACATCCCGTAGAAATTTCCTCCAAAAATTATCCACATTTACTGCCGCTACTACCCTACCCTTCTTTAATACCGTAGAAGGAAAAACCTTAGTACAAACCATCCAAGAAAAACAATATATGTCTCCCGATAAAATAGCCAAAGATGAAGATTTCTGGCATTTAATCAAACAGGCGTATACCGTTTCGCCAACCGTATTAAACCTAAACAATGGTGGCGTTTCTCCTTCTCCAAGAACGGTTCAAGAAGCAGTCGAGCATTATAATCGCTGGAGTAATGAATTGCCTTCCCATTATATGTGGCATATTTTAGATAGAAATGGTAAAGAACCAATTCGGGAAAAATTAGCCAATTTAGCAGGTTGCTCTAAAGAGGAGATTGCTATTCATCGAAATACCACAGAATCTTTGGCAAATGTGATATTTGGGCTTCCGCTAAAAGCAGGAGATGAAATCGTCCTGAGTAAGCAGGATTATCCCAATATGATAAATGCTTGGAAGCAACGGGAATTGCGAGATGGCGTCGTATTAAAATGGGTAAATCTAGACCCAATTATGGAAGATACTGCCTTAATCACGCAAAAATATACAGAACAATTTACTGCTAAAACTAAGCTCGTTCATGTTACCCATGCTATTAACTGGAGTGGGCAAATATTACCAGTAAAAGCCATAGCCGATGCAGCGAAGCAACAAAATATAGAGGTCTTAGTCGATGGCGCCCATACTTTTGCCCAACTTGATTTTAATATCCCCGATTTGAATTGTGATTATTTTGGGACTAGTTTGCATAAATGGTTATGTGCGCCTTTTGGAACGGGCATGTTATACGTGAAAAAAGACAAAATTGCCAAGATTTACCCTTTAATGGCCGCCCCCGATAGCCAAAGCGGAGACATCCGTAAATTTGAACATATTGGTACTCGGTCTATTGCCATTGAACAAGGCATCGGACAAGCCATAGATTTCCATCAAATGATTGGTAGCAAACGCAAAGAAGCTAGATTGCGCTATCTAAAAAATTATTGGGCAGAAAAAGTCCTAAAAATCAAAGGCGTTTCTATTAATACTTCAATGAATCCTAGTTTTAGTGGTGCTATAGCCCTTTTAGCAGTTGAAGGAAAAACGCCCCGTGAAGTTGCCAGTTATTTAAAAAGTAAGCATCAAATTCATTCTGTCGCTATTGTTTGGGAGAATATTTCTGGGGTTAGAATTACTCCGAATGTTTATACTTTAACGGCAGATTTAGACAGGTTAGTGAATGCTGTTAAAATTTTCACTAAAGGATAAAAAACGAAGACTAATAGTAGTACTAATTTACACGCCATAAGGAAAATCCGTGTAAATCCTGTCCTAATCCCCTAAATCTGTGGTAAATCCTCCTAGTTCGTCTTTCATAACTATTACAAAATTCATGAAGACTAATATATTAACATGACCAATTCCCCTAAATATCTAAACCCAAAATACACCACTAAAGAAAGAATCAACGACTTACTGCCAAGAATGTCCCTAGTACAAAAAATAGGGCAAATGATTCAATCAGAATGGACACAACTCACCCCAAACGAAATGGCGGAATATGAGTTAGGTTCGTTACTAAGTGGTGGACAGGCCATTCTTCCAAATAACAGCATAGCAGGTTGGAAAAACTTAATTAAAGAGTATCAAACCGCTGCTTTGTCTACTTCCCTTAAAATTCCAGCCATTTTTGGCATTGATGCCGTGCATGGGCATAATAATGTCTACGGAGCAACTATCTTTCCGCATAATATTGGTTTGGGAGCAGCTAATGATAAAAAAGGCATGTATCAAATGGGAGAAATTGTGGCAAAAGAAGTTTTTGGCACAGGATTTAATTGGAATTTCACGCCCTGCGTAGCGATTGCCAATGACCCACGCTGGGGACGAACTTACGAGAGTTTTTCTACCAATCCTGAAATCGTTAACCAATTAGCACTGGCATTGACCAAAGGATTACAAGCAGTTGGCATGGTCGCCTGCGCCAAACATTATTTAGGGGATGGTGGCACAAAAATGGGTACTGGGCTAGAAAATAAATCAGACCGTGGCAATACCATTTTATCGGAAACTGAAATTAGAAAGACCTTATTACCCTCCTACAAAGCCCAAGTTGAAATGGGCGTCCAAACCATCATGCCTTCCTATAG
>JBGCFJ010001122.1:0-4003 GCA_045106885.1 Saprospiraceae bacterium | reverse complement strand
AGGATGAGTGGGGTTAGTTATTTCTACTTCTTCTTTAGAGTCGTCCTCCAAGATTGGGTTCTTGAAGGGGGTATTAAGTTTATTGCTCGTTTGACGAAATTTCACATGAATGGTTATTGCAACATATTCCAATGAATAAACGAATATTACAGCAATGGCTAAAGTCAGGTTACGTAGAAAATCTACAACGTAATCCAAGTGAAAGTGGGACACCACAAGGCTCGATAATTTCACCAACACTATCCAATATGGTATTGGATGGACTGGAAGATGTGATTGACCAAAAACTTAAAATCAAGCGAGTTCCTAAACACGGCAGACACTTCAATCCGTACAAAATTCATCTAGTCAGATATGCGGATGATTTTATTGTGACTGCTACCGACAGGAATGTATTAGAGCAAAAGGTCAAACCTATCATTCAAAGTTTTCTTCAACAAAGAGGTTTATCACTTTCCGAAGAGAAAACTCATCTAACTAATATTACTATTGGTTTTGATTTTCTAGGTCAAAATATCAGGAAATACGATGGTAAATTACTGATTAGACCAAGTAAAAAGAGTGTGAGAAGGTTTTTATCGAAAATTAAGGAGGTCATCCATAATAACCGTACTGTTAAAACATTACATCTGATACGCAAACTCAATCCTATTATAAGAGGCTGGGCAATGTATCACAGACATGTAGCATCCAAACATATTTTCTATTACGTGGATTTTAAAATCTATTGGATGATATGGAACTGGGCTAAACGCAGACATCCTGAGAAAAACACAAGCTGGGTACTGCGAAAATACTATACTCCTCACAGAGGAACAACTTTCACCTTTCATGCTTACGAAGAAGGTATATTAATACCCTTAATCAAAGCGGGTAAAGTAAGTATTGAACGCCATGTAAAAATAAAAGGTAGTGTAAATCCCTATGATGCACAAGACGAGTTATATTTCGAAAAACGCTCTGACCGTATCATGTTTAATAAACTGAATGGACGAAAGTTGTTGACTCGTTTATATAAAAGGCAAGACGGAAGATGCCTACATTGCAACCAAAAGATTACTAATCAAAGCGGTTGGAATGCACATCATCTTATTGCTAAACATTTAGGCGGAACTTACACAGCAGATAATCTCGTCCTATTACATCCAGTTTGTCACAGACAGGTTCATGCTCAAAATATTCAGTTACATATTGCCGCACCTCGCCAAAGGTGTTAAGCAGGCTTGAGCGGTATGAAACGAAAGAATCACGTACCGTTCTTAGGGGAGAAAGGGGGAGCAATCCCCCCGACTTACCCGGCAAATATGATTTTATTTATAATATGAGGGTAGGATAAGCTGCCAGTCCATTGTCTTTACACATGATGAACCAACAACTCTCCGTTAGAACCGTGCTTGCTACTTTCATAGCACATCGGCTCACGACCTTATTCAGCATACATTAATGCTAGTTCTTGTGGGGATAACTCTCGTTCTTCCCACTTTTTAATGCCAAGTTTGTGCATAATTTGTTTAGCCACTAGGTTTAAATTTAGCCCATCATATTCTCCTTGATGGATTTTATGATGGCAATCTAAACAAACGGGGATTTGTTTACGATTTAATTTGCGCATAGCAATGGTAAATCCATGAACTTTCTTTCCCATCTTTCTAATATGCTTAACATGGTGCATCTCTATTTCGCCAGGCATCTGCTTTTTATAATTGCAGATACAACACTCATCTAAGTTTAACCAACTGGACTGGCGATTTTTAATAATATCCGCCAACGGTACTTTATCATCCATAATAATTTTGGTTCTAAAGTTCCATGTGTTTCTAGTATGTCCGCCATACATGGGGATAATTATATCCTTTGCTTTACCAATACCTTTAAAGGTCAATACTCTATTCCCATACTTGTGGTATATCTGGGCTTTTGATGTCTTGAACTTATGAGCCAAGGTTTTGCCTAGAGATACAAACAAGTAGTAATGGATTTTATTGAGTACGCCAGCATTATGAACAAAACCGTAGTAATTAGCTATACCTGTTAAGGTTGTTTTATAGATTCGTGCGATTTCATGCACATCTAAATTGACTAATTTCTTATTGGATGTAGGTTCATATTTTTCATTAACAAAGCCTTTACCATATAATTTCTTGTAAACGTCATTGGGGTTCATTTTGAAATTTAAGTGGTTTTTATAAATCACTCGTTTCAAAAATTTCTTCCCTTTTATATTGACGTATTGGCTTCTTACTTGTCTTTCTTTTACAAAAGATAGATACACGCCCAAGAATTCGACATCCTTTTTAGTGCTTCTTTGTAAGATACTTTTACTTTCATTCCATTGTAGATGCAGGTCTTTTTCAAAGAAACTTTTACATTTATTGTAAATATCTTTGGCGATAGCATTGGTGCATTTTAAACCAATAATCCAATCATCAGCATATCTGACGTATCTGATATTGGCTTTGTTTGGATTGGCTACTACACGAGAGTTGAGCTTTGATAATTGAAGAGTGAGATTTTCTACCCTCAATCGCTTTTGTTCGTATAGTTTATCTATCACCTGATTACTTTCTTTAAGTTTCTTTTTGGCAACCCGTAGTTGAGTGGCTATATTTTGAAACTGTAAATTGGCAATCATTTCGCAGCCCATATTTTGCATTAAGTCTCTGATAAACATATCGAACTCATGCAAGTATATGTTAGCGAGCATTGGTGATAAATTTCCGCCTTGGGGAGTTCCCTTATTAGGTTTATGCAGTATGCCATCTTCCGTAAACCCACATTTTAAAAACTTCCAGATTAATCGAATAAACCTTTCGTCTTTAATACGTTTGCGAAGAAATTTTACAAGAAGTTGGTGGTTCACTTCGTCGAAAAATGCTCTCACGTCTGCTTTTATTATCCAGATGCAACCGTTAAAAGCGGTATTCATGTACTTGAGTGCATTATGACATCCTAGATTTGGTCTAAACCCATATGAATATTTGCTGAAGGTTGGTTGGTGGTCGCCGTCATAAATGCAGGTTAGAATAACTTCCACGCATTTCTGCACTAATTTATCCTCAAAACAAGGTATGCCAAGTGGTCTTGATTTACCGTTTGCTTTTGGAATATATGTTCTTCGTGCAGAATTAGGTTGATATGATTCATCTTTAAGCTTTGTTATGAGTTGGTCAATTGTATGAATTGACATCCCATCAACATTACTATTTGGGTGGATACCCGATGTCATAGCTCCCTTATTAGTCTTCAACTTTTCATAAGCGTAAATAAAGAAATCTCGACTATACAGCATTCTATATAGTTGTTTGTTTTCAAACTTGGTGTTAGCATTTAGTTTACTTAAAGTCACTAATCGCTCTTCTAATTTCATAATCTATCCAGATTTTAGAAGTTATTAAATGACTGCTAAAGCCTGTGCCACTTTCCCTATTCTATATTACAGAATTAACGGCACACATTACAGTCCGTCTATGCTCACGCCATTACAGCAGAACTTTGGGTACTATTAACACTCCGTTACCCTAATGACCCCTTGTTACCTTTGGGGCTATCCCTTTATAGGACTTAGGCAATCCCATGTTTTTCCTTGTTCCGAACATGTAACTTAGGATTCTTGTAAGATTTATACTTGCCCGAGCAAGTGGGTAGAGCATACTAAGCTGAAAGTATCGCCAGACCAGATATTTTCATATACTCTTTCAGGAGATAGATAGGCATTAACCCCTGATAATGATAGTGGCATCCCCCAAATCCAAGATTCACCCTTGAGGATTATCCTTATTACAATAGCTTGCGATTAACATCTACGACCTACTTTTCAGATGTTTCTTCGCTTTACCCAGCATGCTACACTCCCCTCGATGTTTCCATCGCTAGCCTGTCCTCACAGGCTCGGATAAGCTGGTCGCTTTAGACATATCGAGATTGCAAAATATACAATCTACGTTTCTTAGAATGTCGCAGGAATTTTTCCTACATCGAAAAAACAAAGAACTACATGGCGCAC
>JBGCFJ010001121.1:0-3057 GCA_045106885.1 Saprospiraceae bacterium | reverse complement strand
GGTGTCGGACACTTTGATTTAATAAAATACAGATATTTTAATTATTAAAATCGAATCATTTATATATGATAAGTGTCCGACACCTGTTCCAAAATCGACCTTTTTTCAGTAGAACCTTACCTAGCTTAAAAAACACGAAATACATTTGAAATATAATTGTTATTTTTTAATCATTTATTATTAGCTTTTAATAAAGAATTAATTATCTATATATGGTAAAATATCCATTTAGTTGGTCAAGTGGATCATTAGTTAAGGTTATAAAATAGAAGTAAGTGCCGTTTGGCAAAGGAGAAAATTTATAAGTTCCTTCCCAATTATTATTATAAGGGGCTGCAGCAAAAACTTCATCACCCCAACGATTAAAGATACGAATAGTATTTTTCGGATACGTTTCAAGACATGGCACAACAAAAGCATCATTATACCCATCTCCATTTGGCGTAATAATGTTCGGCACAAAGCAATCATTATTTTTATCCATTACATCTATTACAAAATCTACTTGGGTAGAATCAC
Organism: Saprospiraceae bacterium; assembly: GCA_045106885.1. Classification (GTDB taxonomy): domain Bacteria; phylum Bacteroidota; class Bacteroidia; order Chitinophagales; family Saprospiraceae; genus JAFMDF01. The sequence continues at coordinate 2,538 of JBGCFJ010001121.1, read as the reverse complement.
AATAAACAGGACAGTCTTCGGCACATATTTTATACATAAGTTGGTCTGTTCCATAGAAATTTTTACGAGGAATATAATCAATAAACCCCTCTCCCCTATCCACTACTGTACCTGTAAAAGGCTCGCTTATTTCGATAGTCCAACCTAAATCAAAGGGTAATTTGTCATTGTTTAACAAGTCAATTTCGGTTAGAGTGTCATTAAAAAACAATTCGTACTCGTCTGTAATTACATCTAGGCTATCTGTTCCAAGAACCGTTATTTCCACTTGGTCTTGGTCAAAATTAGTACAAGAGCCATTAGATAGTTGCCAAGTAAAAATCAAGGTCGTATCTGGTAAATTCTTAATTAGAATAGACGTGGAATCTTTTTTGGTTAATACATCCACCTTATTAGGTATTTGCCAGCTACCTATTATTTCCTCTGAAGGTGCCTCCGCAATTAAAGTGGTAATTTCTGACCCCAAACAAATAGTCGTATCGACGGTCAAAATAGTAGCGACTGCTTCGGGAATCGTATCTACCCAAATTTTTACCGTATCCTTACTAAAAACACCGCAAAATTCAGTAGATAATTGCCAAGCAAATTGATTTAACCCTGGTAGTAAATTGACCGTGGCATTAGGATTCGTATTATTTAGAATAGTCCTGCCCTCCAAATTTTCCCAAGATGCAAAAATAGTAGTATCAACTGCTGTTGCTCCTAAGGCTATTTCTGAGGCTAAACAGACTGACTGATTGGAGCCTGCATTAGCAATAACTGTAGGAGGTGAAATCTTTGTAAGAAATAGGGTATCACTAGATTGGTTTGGACAAGATTCATGTGTAATTGTCCATATTATTCTATTTTCTCCTGCTGTTAAGGCTTCAATAATAGTTTGATTGGTATCTGCTTCTAAGAAATTTCCTCCATCCAAGGTTTGCCAAAACCCTTGATGCGTTTGCACTGAATTTGCTACTAAAGCAAACGTATCTACCATACAAAGCGTTGTATCGGTACTATAAATCACTGCCTTTGGAATTAAAGTATCTATTACACTTATCTTCATGATTTCGGAGGATTGCATACCGCATAAATCATTTTTAGCACTTACATAATAACCCGTTGCATGCGCCTGTTCTGCTGCTGCAAAAGATAATGCTGGTAGCTCTGTCCTAGCGATAAATTGACTATCTGTAGCATTAAACCATTCGTATTGGGTTGCTATTGCTGGATTTTTTATTTTCAGAGAAAAAGGGCTGCCTAAACAAACTGGGGTTATTTCGGCAATTTGAGGTGGCATTTCTGATTCACTAAACTGTATTATCGTTGGATTGGATACTTTTTCATAGCAGTTATCAATGGTTGCTATTACATAAAAATTACCTGCATTAGCCATTTGGATAGGAATAGTAAAATTTTGTTGATAAATGGTATCAATGCCAGGACCGAACCAACGATAACTTGCATAAGGAATAGTCGTTGCAGAAAAAGTAACTTCATCGCCTACACAGGTAATTAATTGACCCTCACTACTATTGTTCGCTGCTACTAAGAAGGTTGTGTCATGTACAAAAATGCTTTTTAATTCAGAAAATATTTTAGGGCAATTTTCAAATATAGCGGCAACTTGGAAGGTTGAACGCTCGGAAAATTGTTGACTAGGAGTAAAGGATGGAATCGCTGTTTGCCCTAATAACTCTAAAATAGTATCCCTCTTGATATACCATTCATAAGCTATTGGGGTCAAATTTGGATTATTTGCAATTAAAGTAATAGTGTTATTTGGGCATATCGTGTCTTGAGCAAAACTCAACTCAGGACGACGTTCTTCTACTGTGCTAAGGCTAATAAAAATAGAATCATTAATGGTAGGGCATTTGCCTTGTAAGCTTTTTATTTGAAAATGATACCAGCCTTCCTGCGTTTTTTCTATTAATAAAGTAGTTAACATAAAGGTATCTGCAAGACTGCTTTCTTCAGCAACCATAATTGAAGTAGGGTCTTGCCATTCATATTTAACAGGGAAAGACGTACTATTTTGATTGATAGCTTTAAGATTTAAGGTTTCTCCTTCGCAAAATTGTTCGGCATTCTGAAGAATTACAATTTTTGGTAGCGATAATTCCGAGCAATCGGCATCTAAATAATCGGGCAAACCATCTTCATCAAAATCAGGGCAATTACCAAAATTGGGACACTCTATAATATCTGAAAAAAGGTCATTATCACTATCTGTATCCATAAAATTTGGAATACCGTCTCCATCTGTATCTATCACTTTAGATGTTCCTAAACTATCTATTACGCCAAAAATATTAACCGTAGCGTTCACTCCTGCTATTCCATCATTATCTCCATCTGGAATTTCGTTTTCATGCGTATCGAAAATATTATCGTTATCTGAATCTAAATCATTAAGATTGCTAGTACCATCTGCATCACTATCCAAGCTATTAAAAGTAATTAACATCGAATTACCCAAAGAATCCACTTGACCTAGTCCAAATCCGTCCACTTCTACGCTACCTACACCAGTAATGCCGTCTCCATCTAAAT
>JBGCFJ010001120.1:0-2745 GCA_045106885.1 Saprospiraceae bacterium | reverse complement strand
TTTTGTGCTATTTGTGTCAAAAAGTACATGTATTTGAGTGTAAATGTAAGCTACACTCGTCAAAAAAAACGCCATGTCCTCTATGAACGCTGTACCTCTGTGGTGAAAAAAATGTTAGTTTATTTTTGTCTTAGTACTTATTAAGGTTTTTATTATAGATATTGAGGACAGAAAAATACAGAAGATGTATTTTAGGGAAGTTTGGATTGTTAGAAAATATGGTTCTTTGACAAATCCCTCCTACCCGTTGGAGGGATTTGTCAGAGAACCGAACATATTAATGCCTATATATCATTCAATAGTTTATGTTCCAACAAAAGAAAATAGATGGTTCTGCAAAATCTTACTTAGATCGGTTATTTGAGATAAAGCCACAATTTCAACGATTTAACCAGAAAAACGATATTTTTAATCGTTCGATGTGGGATGATAAAATCAATCCTAAAAATTTTTATGTCAGTTATGATATTACCAATTATAAACCTAAAAAATCTAAAGGATTTGACCATTGGGATTATGCCTTACGAAATGCAAGTTGGCATTTGACGGATGTAGTAGGTGAAATGACTTTTCCAGAAACTGGTCGAGTAGAAGGATTTACGGATTATTACACAACGCAAACACAAGGTTCACCAACTAAAGTAGATTTGCCGAGTTTAGCCGAAACCACTCACCGAATTAAGAAAGCTTCAACGATGTTGGGGGCAGGGATGGTCGGCATCTGTGAACTAGATGAGCGGTGGGTTTATTCTCATAATTTCAGTCGAAAGACGCAGGCTGCCCAAAAACTAGATTTGCCAGCTACCATTAGTCATGCCATCTTATTGATTTTGCCAATGGATTATGAATTGAGTAAAACCATTCCATCGGCATTAGGCGGGTCTACTACAGGATTAGGTTATGCATCTAGTTTGAATGTAGCTACTGCTTTAGCGCAATTTATTACTAATCTAGGATACGAAGCCATCGCATCTCTAAACGATACAGCCCAAAGTATACCGATGGCAATACAGGCAGGGTTAGGAGAGTATGGTCGAAATGGGCTATTAATTACTCCTAAATATGGACCGAATGTAAGAATTGCCAAGGTTTTTACAGATTTACCCCTATTACCAGACCAACCCATTGAATTTGGCGTAAAGCAGTTTTGTGAAACTTGTCGCAAATGCTCGGATGCCTGTCCAGTTAAAGCCATTGCTAAAGCCGAACCAACAGCTACCCCTCCTAATTTTTCAAGCCATTCCTTTATTAAAAAGTGGACGGTTAATGCGGAGAAGTGTTTTAAGTTTTGGGTAGGGATGAATACAGACTGTGCGATATGTATTAGAGTTTGTCCTTATAATAAAGACTATAGTAAATGGTGGAATCGTCTAGGGATACGCTTAGCCAATAGTCCTTTACGCAAAATAATGCGCTGGTTAGATGATAAATTGGAATTTGGTAAAAGACAATCGGCAAAATGGTGGTGGACTTAATAATATTGTTTGACGATTTTATCCTTCATCATTTACTATTCATCATTCCTTGATCTGCCAATAACTGACAAAACGTTGGATTTTTTCACTAAACAAGGTTTTTTCGTAAAAAAAATTGCTTTTCTAAATACTATCCCCTAATTTTACCAAAAATATGGTAGTTATTGGAATGCTATATCCCAAGTAATCAATAACTTAAATATTTATAGAATTATTGAATTCTTTTTTAAACAAAGAGATTTCAATATTCAATTTTTTTCCCAGAACAACGACATATCCATGAACAGCACAATCTTTACCCTGTATTCCCATTGCAGGAATCCGCTCCTTCGGATTCTATCTAGCAATAAAATCAACCAACAATTAATAACGCAACCTAATCATTTTGTCAAAGGCAAAAGATATGTTCCTGTTTGGTTAGATTCTTCCCAATTCCCCTTGTATTTAGGAACAAATACTATACATTATAATAATTAATAATATTTATTCGCATCAATATGAGTCGATGGAACGTAAATGCTTGTGATTTTGGCTTAATATTTGCTAATTTCAATTACATTTGCACCAATTGTTACTAATCAACTGATAATTAAGGACTTTTATATTATTATGTGTAATATATTTCACCCAGTTTCGAATCGATTTAAGACCTCCCTGCATGATGTGGCGATGTATCCCTATTGCTCAAGAACAGATATTCAATTAAAAATTTAAAGATTATTTCACTTTCCGATGATAATAGTGAATACCAAAAACCGTAATATGCCGCACCCATTACATAATTTTAAATTTAAGGGTAAAATGAATTATTTTCCAGAATCACTTTATAAGAAGGTTCTGCCTTCCTTATTATGTCTTTTAATAGCAAACCTATTTGTTGTAGAGGCGATTAAGGGGCAATGTACTTTTAGACCCTTACTTACAGATTCTATTAAAGTTGAAGTTAGCCCAAGTGCCGATAATAGGGTGTTAACTTTTTCAGACTTAGCGTTAATACTTGGACAGGAATGTCCACCAGGACCAACGACTCATTTATGGATGACTTACCCTGTTATGGGGGGAACTAGTCTCCCTGTTTATTTAGGGACTAATTCGGGGGGGAGTGATATTACAATTACTTGTGCCCAAGATTTTGATGTAGTTCAAGTTTTAGGAGGAAATTCAGGCATGAATAATAACTTTAATGTCCCTACGGGAAGTAATGTTACTTTTTATTCTGCCCCACAAGCAGCTGGAGGAAGTTATACACCAATAGGAGATAATGCAGCGG
>JBGCFJ010000112.1:0-9252 GCA_045106885.1 Saprospiraceae bacterium | reverse complement strand
GATGAATTCGACCAGACATCTAATTATTAAAATTATTCGCTATATTTTTCGTAAGTTCTAAAAACGAGTGTCGTCAGGAGACGACGAGATAGCCATTCCCAGTCTGGAGACTAGGAATATCAGCACTCGATGTGTCTAGTCTCCAGACTAGACACGACTATCCGCTGGTCTCCTGACCAGCATTGAGTACTTACTATTGTTCATTTCGTCGTTACTAAATCATTTTAAAACCAATTTCAATAAGAATTGGAATTGCTATTTTTTAGTTTCAACTTATTTTTTTCAATGCTCGAAAGCAGTTAAAAATTGAAAATTGAAAATTATAAATTGAAAATTAAATTTCGCTTAGCTATTAAAGCCTGCAAAGTTAGGGTTTTGTTACTAATGTCGCTGATTGTTTAACTGGTTTTTCTGCTTATTTCTTGTATTCTACGAAAGTATGGTTTTCTCCAGCTAATTCTTCTTCGATTATTTTAGTAATAATTGCCCAATTGCCTCCTGCTAAACCTGCGCCAAGCGCAGGATAACCAATTCGCAAGCCTGAGAAATTATCTTTTATCGTTTTAAAAACCTGTCGAATCGCTGTATAATTTGCTTTTACGCCATATCCTTTCCAATGATATTGAGTGTATCCATTCACGACAATTAATTTTCCTGTTGGTAACTCAATTGTTGCGTGACTAATTTTTCCAAGTTTAGATTTTTCACCTTTAGCCGTTGCTAAATCTGCCTGATAAGCAGTTGGAAATTTTTGTTTAATTGTTTTGGCAATTCCTGCACCCATTGTGCAAAAACAATTACAACCATGGACGATTACCTCAAATTCTCCTGCTAATGCTAATTTTATTAAATCTCCTTTTATTATTTTCATTACTACTGAGTATTACAGAGTACCGTAAACCGACCACCGTGTACCATCCTTACACAAAATGCTTCAGCATAATAATCTCCTTCTCATCCATAAACTTATACCGCCCTCTAGGTAAATCTTTCTTCGTCAATCCACCATAATACATTCTATCTAATTTCACAACTTCATAACCTAAATGCTCAAAAATACGACGGACAATTCTGTTTTTACCAATATGAATTTCTATGCCTACTTCGTTCTTCCCTTTGTTCCGAGCATAATCTACCCCATCTACTTCTGCTTTACCATCTTCTAAAGTTAGCCCTTCTCTGATTTTTTGTAAATCATTTTTGATAACAGGTTTATCTAAAACGACGTGGTAAATCTTTTTGACATTATAACTCGGATGAGATAATTTTTTGGCTAAATCTCCATCGTTGGTAAAAACCAATAAACCCGTTGTTTCTCTATCTAACCGACCAACAGGGAAAATTCGTTCCTTAACATCGGTACCAATTAAATCCATTACTGTTTTTCTGCCTTTATCGTCGCTAGAAGTAGTAATCGTACCTTTGGGTTTATTCATTAACACATAAATTCGACGAACTTCTGGTTTGATGACTTTCCCTTTATATTGCACTTCATCTGTTGGCTTGATGCGAGTACCTGGCTCTTTTGCTAGTTGTCCATTTACTTTGACCAAACCTTGTTTGATATATTCATCCGCTTTTCTTCGAGAACATATCCCACAATGCGCCACATATTTATTCAAACGAATATCATCTCCTAAATCGCTTAAAGAAATGGTATCTTTCGTTAATAAACGATTAGTCGCCCTTGGATTGAATGGGCCATATTTCGTTTTATCCTTTTTTTGAGTGTTTTGTTGCTTTCTTCTTCTATGCTCCATGATGCTATCGTGATTGGAAGGATGTCTCCCTATATGTAAAAAATTACTGCAAAGATAACGAACCCTTGGGAATATTGATACTTGTTTTATTTTATATGCTTATACAAAGGTTTGTTCATATATTATTCGACTTTTGCTTTTTTTATGGCTACCTTTGTTTTAACGTAGTACCGTCATTTTTTGTCTGTAAAGTTTTACTAACCATTTTACACAAACTAGCAAGTTTGTGCTACGAATAAAAGTATTTTCCAATGAGAGTTTATTTTGATAATGCAGCAACAACTCCTTTAGACCCTATCGTAATTGAAGCGATGACTAAAGTGATGCAAGAAAATTTTGGTAATCCTTCTTCTATTCACAGAGAAGGTAGAACGTCTCGTTCAATTATTGAAAAAGCTAGAAAGGCGATTGCTAATTGCATCAATGCTTCCATAGGGGAAATATTTTTTACTTCTGGTGGAACAGAGTCTACGAATATGGCTTTGAAATGCTCTGTTAGAGATTTGGGAGTGCAACGAATTATCACTTCTAGAATGGAACACCATTGTGTATTGCATACGGTTGAAAGCTTAGAAAAGTCGCATGATATTACTCTAGAATTTGTAGATATTGACAAATGTGGTCGAATAGATTATGACCAGTTAACTGCCTTATTAGAAAATTCTGATAAAAAGACCTTGGTGTCTTTGATGCACGCCAATAATGAAGTTGGGACAGTAGCAGATATGGATAGAATTTCAGCGATTTGTCAAGCGCATGGTGCTTTGTATCATTCAGATACCGTTCAAACAATGGGACACTTTCCAATTGATGTAGATAAAACAAAAATCAATTTCTTAACAGGTGCTGCGCATAAATTTCATGGGCCGAAAGGTGTTGGTTTTGTTTATATTAATGGGGAATCTATGATTAAACCTTATATTGATGGTGGTTCGCAAGAAAGAAATATGCGTGGTGGAACGGAAAATTTTTATGGCATTGTAGGACTTGCTAAAGCTTTACAAATGGCAGTTGAAGGAATGGAAGAAAAACATGTCCACATTGATGGCTTACGACAGTATTTAAAAAATGAATTAACGCAAAATTTTGAGGATATTCAATTTAATGGTTGCCAAGAAAACTATTTGTATACGGTTTTAAGTGTTTCTTTTCCGCCTCATCCTAAGTCGGATATGATGATGCTGAATTTAGATATTTCTGGAGTTAGTGCTTCTGGCGGTAGTGCTTGTAGTTCTGGAGCTGAAAAAGGGTCGCATGTTTTAGAAAGTATTAATGCTGCGGTAGATAGAAAAACGATTCGCTTTTCTTTTTCTCATTTTAATACAAAAGAAGAAATTGACTTTTTGATTGAAAAATTGAAGCGTATTATTGAGCTTAAGGCTTAAGGAACGACAAAAAAATAAGTGATACGTTTTTCAAATGATTTCTTTTTTCAATGGGTTGAAAACCTATGGAAAAAAGAATCAATTGAAAATCTTAGATGTATCATTTATTTTTTTGTTAATACTAAACTGAGTAAAATAATTCTATTATTTTCTTTAATAGACCTCCAAGTTTTAAAAAAAAATTGGAGGTCTTGTTATTTTAAGGAGTTACTTTTTTAACATACTGCATTAAGGAGTTGTAAATAATAACAAAATATCCAAAATTAGCTATTATGAAAAATATCTTGAATTGCTTAGTTGTCCTACTTTTCTTAATTATATGCACTGCTTGTACTAAAGAAGTTGCTATTCCCCTTATCCCCACTCAATCGGAATTTGTTAATTTAGAAGCGGAATACCAAATAGATACGATTATCACTTTTGACGCAGCAACTTTTGAAGAAACAATAGAAATTGTGAAAACTAAAATTGTTGCACGCACTCCACAGCCATTGAATAAAACAGAAGCAATAACTTTAACAGCAGCAGAAATAGGTATTTATCAAATAGACACGATTATTACTTTTGATGCGGATACTTATGAAGAGACGATTCAAGTGGTGAAAATGAAGATTAAAAAGCAGGACTAATAGCGGTCAGCAATTTGTCTGATTAAAAAGGGGAATGATGTGAAATTGTTGCCCTTTTTTATATTTTGTAAAGGGCTATTCCATAAAAATATTAGAATTAGAAGTAGGAATTATAGTATATTGCTTCATCAATAATAAAAAAGTATCGTCGATGAAGAAGAAATTTAACATTACTGGTGTTTGTTACGAACACATTCATTACATGATGGATGTTTCTCAGAAAATGAGGGAAGTGATGGAAATGGTGTATGGTGGAGATTATTTTATTATCAATCGACCTCGGCAATACGGGAAAACAACTACACTTTTTTTAATTGAAAAAACATTAAAATTATCTGACGATTATATAGTTATCCGCCTAAATTTTCAAGGTATCGACGAAAAATGGCATGAATCAGATAAAAATTTTGCTAAAATGTTTCGACCTGTACAATTAAAAAAGAGGTAATTTGGCAAGAAATTACTAAAAAATGGAAAAAAAGACTAAAATTAAAATTACCCTAGAATTCCTTGATATAGAAGAGGATGTTCAAAATATAGAAAATGAAGCTGCAAATAGCACATCCATGCTAATAAATCGTACAGATGCAAATAATTTTATGAAAAAAATAATTTTCTCTTTAATCATTAGTTGCTTGACCTTACCGGGTTTTGCCCAAGAAAAAAAGACAGTAGTAGCTACTGCTTCCATGCTGGCAGACATGGCAAAAAATATTGCTGGTGGCATGGTCAAGGTGGAATGTATCGTACCAATTGGCGGTGACCCACATTTACATGAACCAACACCTAGGGATGCAAAAATGGTCAATCGAGCCGATTTAATCCTTAAAAACGGATTGACTTTTGAAGGGTGGTTAAATGAATTAATTGAAAACTCAGGTACTAAAGCCAAAACGGTTAGAGTTACGGAGGGAATTCAGCCAATTAAAAGTGTAGAATACGAAAATTCAGCCGACCCACACGCCTGGATGGATGCTAATTTAGGGTTAGTTTACATCAAAAATATCAAAGACGCCTTATCTGAATTAGACCCTGATAATGCAGTCATTTATGCATTTAATTATGGTGTTTATAAAAAACAATTAGAAGATTTAGACCAATACATTAAAACAGCAATTCAAAAAATCCCTGCTCAAAAGCGAGTTTTAATCACTTCCCACGATGCATTTCAATATTATGGAAGAGCTTATGGTGTTCGACTAGAAGCCATCTTAGGAACTTCCACGGATGCAGAAGCGCAAACTTCTGATATTATTCGCTTGAATAAAGTCATTAAAACGAGCAATGTACCTGCTCTTTTTGTAGAAAGCACAATTAATCCTAAATTATTAAAACAATTGGCTAAAGACAATGATATTGAAATTGGTGGTCAATTATATGCAGATTCTATTGGAGACAAAGAGAGTCCAGCCCCTACTTATATTGATATGTTGAAGCATAATACAGATGTAATTGTAACAGCTTTAAGTAGAAAAAGCAACCCTGAAAAAACATCAACATCTAAGGATGAATCAGGAAGTAATTGGTTACTATGGGGTATTATTGCAGCGTTATTAATTGGTGGGTTTATATTAATGATACGCATGCAAGATTAAAGATATTGGTTGCTGGTTGAATTGGCATTTAATCTTGTAGTACAATATTTTTAATACAAAGTTTTCAAAATAGCCACTGGTTTATTGGGTTGGTCATTGATATTGCCATTGGCCATTGAAATTTAAACCCAATCTCTCCAACAAAAAAAGGGATACTCGTTTGAGCATCCCCTTTTTTTATTTTCTTCTTCTGAGATTTTATAATTCCTTTCGTAATCTAGCAACAGGAACATTAAGTTGTTCTCTATATTTAGCTACAGTTCTTCGAGCAATATTATACCCTTTTTCTCGTAGCATATTTTTCAATTTTTCATCAGAAAGTGGCTTACGCTTATTCTCTGCACTAATAATATCTGTTAAAATTTTCTTCACTTCTAGTGTAGAAACTTCTTCTCCATTTTTGGTCATCAAAGATTCAGAGAAGAAATCTTTCAAGCGTTTCGTACCAAATTCTGTTTGTACAAATTTACTATTAGCAACTCTTGAAACTGTCGAAATATCTAAACCTGTAATCTCTGCAATATCCTTTAAAATCATAGGACGCAAAGTTTTTTGGTCACCTGATAAAAAGAAATCGTATTGATACTGTAAAATAGCGTACATGGTACGATACATTGTTTGTTGACGTTGACGAATCGCATCAATAAACCACTTAGCAGAATCTATTTTCTGCTTAATAAACATTACTGCCTCTTTCTCTTGTCGATTAGCTCGTTTCCCTTTCTGATTCACCTTATAAGAAGACAACATATCTTTATACTGATCATTGATTCTTAAATCCGGTGCATTTCTAGAATTTAAAGTTAAATCTAATTCACCATCTCTATTGACAATAATAAAATCAGGAACAATATAATGTAGATTTTTTCTATTACCACCACCATTATGTCCACTAGCAGGCTTAGGATTTAGCTTTAGAATTTCATCTATTGCATATTTTAAATCCTCATCATTAACGCCCAGTTGCCGCTTTAACTTGATGTAGTGTTTTTTAGAAAATTGGTCAAAATAGGAAGTAATAATTTTTAGTCCATTGGTAATTGCTTTTCGTTCTGCAACTGGTAACTTTTTCCCTTCTAATTTATGTTCTAGTTGAATTTTGAGGCATTCTTGCAAATCTCTTGCACCTATTCCTGCAGGTTCAAACTTTTGAACTTTTTCTAAAAGGTCGTTAATTTCTTCTTCAGAAGTCGTAATATTTTGCGAGAACATCAAATCATCAATAATAGCAATCGGTTCTCTTCTTAGATAACCGTCATCATCAATACTACCAATAATTTGTTCTGCTACTTTATAAGCTCTTTCATCTTCCAAATTCAATAAACCTAACTGTCGCTCTAAAGATTCATGAAAAGAATTTTCTACGGCAATAGGAATAGATTTATCTTCTTCTTCTAGATTGTAGTTATCACTTCTTAATTTATAAGAAGAAGGGTCATCTTCGATATATTCTGTTAAATAATCATCTAACTCAAATTCTTCATCTTTGCTTGCCTCTGGTTCTGGTTCCGTATCCACATCTTTTGTTTCTCCGTTACCATAATTATCCTCGACTTGCTCATCTACATCAATTACTTCTTCCTGATCTTCCGACTCTTCTAAAGCCGGATTCGCTTCTAACTCCTCCTTGATTCTCTGGTCTAAAGTAGCCGTAGGAATCTGCAACAGCTTCATTAATTGAATCTGTTGTGGGGATAGCTTTTGAAGGAGTTTCTGACTTAAACTCTGTTTTAATAACGGATTTGCCATGTTTGTTGCTGTATCTTTAGGTTTGTGCCGTTTATCTTTATCTCAAAAAAGGGGAAAAATTTAGAATTATTAACTGGATAACATTTGTATAAAATAGTGATTGTATAGGAAAGTATCAATTCAATGTTTCTTTTAACCACTTTAACTTCTTGCAATATAAGCATTTTTATAGCAGAATATCCAGCTTTGGAACGAATTTTTTATCAAAAACCTTGCCAAAAATATATAAAACGTTCTTTATCAAGCTTTTGTTCTGAAAAGTATTTCTTTTTCCCTTGAAAAATCATAAAAATACTTTAAAAAAATAGTCGCCATCTTCTTACGAAACTTATCTATTAGTGTTTTATAAATATTTAAATAACTAAAAATAATTAAGATAGGAGTAATGAGGGAAGTATAAATTTTCGTAACATTAATCAGATTTAAGAAATGTCTAATTTTGGCAAGTTGATTAAATATTTTTATTTTTTGTATAAATTATTTTCGCTAACAACTATAACCCTAGCTTTTAGTAAAAATTGAAAGTCACAAATCAATCAATAAATAAAAAAACATATAAATATTTACAAAAGAGGAGCGTATAAAAGATGGGCATATCTCAAATTGTCGTTCGTAACTTAGACCTCTGGTCTTAGTAGGTATACTAAGGCTACTCAGACCAGCCGTCTAAGCTACTTTTAATGCGACATTTTGAGATGTACCCTAAAAGATTCATTCGATAGGAAACATCTATTTTTATTTGAAGAATTTTTCAGCTATCTATTTAGCACACCTACGCCCATGACCTAAATCCTTCATTGAATAAATATCTTATTTTTAGCACACTACATACAAATATTAAAATCCACCAAAAGCATCTGCATTATTTTTACTATAAGGAATTTTTAGCGCATCCAGTGGTGCATTTTTGACTTTGATGGTAAAGTAGTAAGTTCCTCGTTGTGGTTGCCAAGAAAAAAAGGCTTCCCAGCAATGTAAGTCTCGAGTAACTCTTAAATCGGGGTAAGTCGTTCGTTTATTCTTAAAATCATACCCAATATTACCAATACCTACGCCCCAATTCTCGGTGAGTTTAATTTGCTGAACGGTTACGTTTAGAGAGTGTGTCCTGATGTCCCAATTTGTTTGCTGATTAGCATCCTTTGCCGCATTAAATACTAGAGAATGATTTAAATTAAATCCTTCCAAAAACTTCAAGAAACCATCTTGGGGTTGAGGTGGTTGATTTTGTCCTCCAGAACGGCTGCGATTATCATTTTGTGAAGAACGGCTACTACTACGATTAGTACTAGTCGTTGAGTTTGCTTTTTTAAATAATTTTTTTAGGGAACTTACAGACATTCTGGTATTAAATCGAAAATTGGATTCTAGGAATCGTAGTGGTTTACCATTTTCTCGCCAATAGAATTTATTAACTCGTCGGTTATTAGAATTAACTGCATAAGGATCCCAACTTGCAGAAATACTAACCGTCGTCATTCCTTTAAAAAATCGAGTAGTTCCACTTGCACGAACCGTACTAAAATTAAGCGAATCTGCCGCAAAATTATAATTTCCGCCTACTCGAATATTATCAAATATTTTTATCTTCTTATCGATAGAATCTTTTTTTGAATAATATTTGGCTTCAAAAATATTATTCAAAGAATAGTTCATCAGCATCTGCCTTTTGCCCGAATTAGGCTTACCATACACACCACCTTGAAAAATATTATAGGTTGACCGAGTATTAAATTCATCTCGAACATCTGTATCCACAGTATCTACTCCACTACGAAAAAAACCATCTGTTTTAATATAAGCTGGAATATAATTAAAGGACACACTTGGTTTAAGTGTATGCCGAATTCCTTTCAACCTCCCTTTCTTAAATTGTACCGTTCCGTATAGTATAGTATTAAAAGATACACCCGTTGTAAATTCTCTAAATGGTGCAGCCCCAAAAGTAGTATCTGTCATAACAGAACCATACCCTATCGTATCCAATACATTTTCCGCAGTATCTAATTCTGTTTCTAATGTCGGGTCAAAATTCTTCCGAATCGTATGAAAATTCCAAACTTCCTCCAAACGAGCATTGGGCGAAACATTGATATATTTTAATAAATTAAAATTCAAATCCGTACTTATATCA
>JBGCFJ010001119.1:0-3502 GCA_045106885.1 Saprospiraceae bacterium | reverse complement strand
CATCATATTGTCAGATTATAATTTACCGGATTATAATGGTGTAGAAGCCCTATTGTTGGCGAAAGAAAAAATGCCACATGTCCCTTTTGTTTTTATCACAGGGATGCTCAATAGTGAAGAAGAAGTGGCAACGGCAGTCTTGCAAGGAGCATCAGGTTATATTTTAAAAGATAATTTAAAAGAAATTCCTAATCGGCTACCAGGTATTTTAGAAGCTGCTAAAGAGCGACAAGAAAAAGAAGAAAATAATAGAAAACGAGCAAGAAAGACAGCTATTTTATTACAAAAGGTAGAAGCATTAGTAAAAAATGCGAACGATTTTGAAGGTAAAGCAGCTGTACTGTCAACTTTGGCAGAAATAAAAGGACAATCGTGAAGATTGGAGCATCCTTATAAAATTATAGATGAGTAATACGACAACCCATTCTTTATTAGCTCAATTAAAAATAGCGACCCGCCCAATGCACGACGCAACGGAAGCAGTCGCATTCGGCAAAGAGATGAAGGAAGGAACTTTAACCTTGGCGAATTATCAACGATTATTAGCTAGTAATTTATACATTCATCAAGCTTTAGAAACTGCGTTTAATTCAGCATTAGCTAAATTTTCAGGTCATCCTTTAAGCAATTTTATAGATGAAAAAAGCTTGTGGTTGGAAAAAGATATAGCTTCGACAAATATTCCTCTTAAAAAAGGTATATTTACCTCTGTTTTACCGCCTAAGTATAAAAGTATAGCAGATTTGATAGGTGGACTGTATGTGGTGGAAGGGTCAATGCTTGGTGGGCGTTTTATTGCTAAGTTGTTACAACAAAATCCTAATTTGAAAACAATTCCTTCTTTTCATTTTTATAGTGGATATACGGCATCGACAGGGCAGCGATGGAAAACATTTCAAGATTTGGCGACAAAGAGCTTATCGACTCCAGAAGAATTTGACGTTGCCATTGAACAAGCCAAAGCAACTTTTGTTTTTTTTCAACAAGTTTATGGCATGAAGATAGCTTAGACTTTTTTGAATAGGATAAAATAAATGATTCGTGCAGAAATGCTCTAATCATCAAATTAATATAAACTATTAGTTAAAATTGATAGTTGGTCTCTAGTGTATTTTTTAGTAAAGAGCCTCATAACAAGCAGTTTTTATTCAATGTAGCTCATTGGATTAAAAGAAAGCTGATAATACATTGTTATGAAAAAAGAAATAATTACGGTTGGTATTGGCGCCTCTGCGGGAGGACTAGAAGCTATCAATGAATTTTTTGACCATTTAGACCCTGAAACGGGTATGGCATTCATTGTAATACAACACTTATCTCCAGACTTTAAAAGTTTGATGGATGAGTTGTTGTCTAAGCATACAAAGATGCCGATTACCGTGATTCATGAACCCACCCCTATCAAGCCTAACAATATTTACCTGATTTCTAAGGAAAGTAATATTATTATAGAAGATGGTGTCATTCGACCAGCCAAACGGGAAGAGCGACATGTATTGAACTTACCGATTGATGTATTTTTTCATTCCTTGGGTAAAAATCAGCGAGAACATTCTATTGGCGTAATCCTATCTGGCACGGGGTCGGATGGCAGTAAAGGCATTGCTAGTATCAAAGAAGCAGGCGGATTGGTTCTAGTGCAAGAACCCGCCACCGCCCAGTTTGATGGGATGCCTAGAGCAGCCATGAAAACAGGGTATGTAGACAATATCCTTCCACCTTTTGCTATTGCCAAGACCTTGATGAATTTGGTGAAGTCCAATGAAATGGGCTATTTACTATTTTTGAACCCTGAAGATGAAAAAATATCTCGCTATTTTCATGAGATATTGGAAATGGTACAGGATAGAATGGGGGTAGATTTTACAGAATATAGAAATACCACTTTATACCGCCGTATTGAAAAGCGGATGTTTATGACTCGGAAGAATACCATTGAAGATTATATGGCATTCATAGAAGAGAACGAGAAAGAAATTACGCATTTATACAATGAATTTTTAATTGGAGTTACCCGCTTTTTTAGAGACAAAGAGGCTTTTGATTTATTAGAAACAAAAGTCATAAGTAAAATCATCAATGATACCGATAAGTCAGAACCGATTAGAATTTGGGTAGCAGCTTGTTCTACGGGAGAAGAGGCTTATTCTTTAGCTATACTTTTCCAAGAATATTTGGAGAAAAATGGCTTGCATCGGAGTTTTAAAATTTTCGCCTCAGATTTAGATTCCCATGCTATTAGTATTGCCTCTAAGGGGACTTATGGTGGAGAAATTAAAGATAATATCCCTCCTTATATTCTAAAAAAATATTTTCACACGAACTTGGATGGAAGCTATGCAATCAATAAAAATATTCGAGAAAAAATAGTCTTTACG
The DNA here is from genome assembly GCA_045106885.1 of Saprospiraceae bacterium. Classification (GTDB taxonomy): domain Bacteria; phylum Bacteroidota; class Bacteroidia; order Chitinophagales; family Saprospiraceae; genus JAFMDF01. The sequence continues at coordinate 1,124 of JBGCFJ010001119.1, read as the reverse complement.
ACTCATGACGCTCTATATGACCCACCGTTTATTAATCTAGATTTGGTGTCCTGTAGAAATTTCTTAATCTACTTAAAACCAGAGATTCAGCAAAAACTATTAGTCAATTTTCAGTTTGCTTTGCGACATAAGAGTTATTTATTCCTCGGGCCAAGTGAATCTTTGGGGAAAACCAAAACAGCTTTTGAGTCCATTAATGAACGTTGGAATATTTACCAAAATGTCTTAGAAACAAATCTGAAATCTACTAAATTTAGTCGGCAAGATTTAAAAGAAAGAAGGCGAAAAGAGCAAAGACCAACCAAAGTAGCGATTTATGAAGACAGAATTAGCCCTTCTAATGAAGAAGTCTTTACGAGTTGGCTGCTAAATCAGTATGTTCCTTTGTTATTATTTGTGAATGCTGAATTTGAGGTCTTACACATTCATGGTAATGCGGAAAGGTTATTAAGTTTTCCTAGAGGACCGGGAGGATTTAATCTGAGTAAAATGTTGGAGGAAGACGAGTTGTTGATTTTTAAAAATGGTATTCGAAAAACCTTAGAAAACGAACACACGAATGCTTATAAAGGCATTACCTTCAAGAAAAATTTAGCCGTTTTCAAAATTGATTTAACTTTTGAACCTGCGGAAATCAGACAATTAGAACAGCAGGTTATTCTGATTACCATTCAAATTAACGGAGAAGGAAAGGGAACAGGTGATGCGAAAGAGATAGTATCGGTGGATGAAAGTGTTTATCACCAAGAGCGAGTGCGGACGCTTGATTTAGAATTGCGTCAAGCCAAAAGAGAAAAACAGAATTTAGTAGAACGGTTGGAAACAACTAACGAAGAATTGCAATCTTCCAACGAAGAGTTGATGGCAGCGAATGAAGAATTGCAGAGTACCAACGAAGAATTACAATCTGTCAACGAAGAATTGTACACGGTGAATGCCGAATTACAAAATAAAGTATACGAATTAACCTTGTCTAATAATGACATGGATAATTTGTTAAAGTCAACAGGAATTGGGACTATTTTTGTGGACGAGATGCTTAATATTCGTCGGTTTACACCAGCCGTCAAGCAACAATTTAAATTAGTATCCTCTGATATAGGGCGGCCAATTACTACTTTTGT
>JBGCFJ010001118.1:0-7235 GCA_045106885.1 Saprospiraceae bacterium | reverse complement strand
GATGTTGATACGATTTATGTCTTGAATAAAGGCGTTGTCGAAGAACAGGGGACGCATGATGAATTATCTATAGTGGAAGAAGGATTATATAGTAGTTTGGCTAAGTTACAGTTTGAGACTGTATAAGTAGTGATTTTTTACTACGGAGGAATGGAGAACATAGAGGACACAGAGTTCTTCTGACGAGTATAGCTTAATATAACTTTAGGAAATAAATCTGATTAAAATTTTACTTTTCTGATTATATAATCGATATAAAATTTTCCATCTTTACCCAATTCAATCTCTAATTTAGAAATTAAGTTTTCAAATTCTGTTTTGTCAATTTCGTCCTTTATTTTATCTAATACCTCAATGTAATTTGCAAAAAAAGGAACACCTCTCATAAACAAGAACGTATCGTCAAGTATTTTATATTTACAATAAACATTGCTAATATCTTCAAGTAACTTAAATGCTAAAGTATAATAGCCCTCTTCAATTAATTGATCAGCAAAATAAGTTTTCATATTTGGAATAGAGTGTGGAATATTATTAGCATCTACTTCAAAAATGTTTATCGCTTGTTCAAACAGTTTGATAGCTATTTCAGGTTCTCCCTTCATTAGATTTGATAATGATAGCAAGTATTTATTTTCTGATGTCGGGTTTTCATTATTTAGTTTTTTGAATATTTTATGTGCCTCATCAAATCTTTTTTCTTTAAAAAATGAGATTCCATTATGCTTATTTAATTTTTTTGCAAGTCCTTTTTCAAGACTATTATTTGATGAATTGTTCTTTGCTTCAACTTTATTACCAGTAAAGAAGATTTTGTTTATAAATGATTTTAGCACTTTATTTTCTTGTTACTTATAGAAGATTTCTTACTCGATACTTTTAATCACAAAGGATTGAGTTTCACTTGCATATTGCAAAAAATATAATCCATCCGCAAGAAATTGAATATTAATTAAACCATCTTGATTCAAAACGACTCTTTTAAAACGATTAATTTTTTGGTAGAAAATAACGGAAAAAGATATTTTCAGATAGCTATAATTTTAAAGGGTAACAAGTCTAATTATAATAAAGGCGATATAAAACTGAACAGTTCAGTGGAGAAATACCGATATTTGTCTTAAAATTTATTATTGAAATGAAGAAGTTATATAATAAAATAAACGGGGAAGAACTCAAGAAAAAAATACAAGAAAGCACAGAAAAAAGGATTACGCTTTCCTTTTATCAATATGCTAATATTGAAGCACCAAAGAAATTTAGGAATGATTTATACATCATGCTGGATAAAGTTGGTGTATTGGGACGTATTTATGTGGCAAAAGAAGGGATTAACGGGCAAATTTCTGTACCTGAAGTAAATTTTGAAGCTTTTAAAACTGACTTGTATTCCATTGATTTTTTAAAGGATATCCGCTTAAATATTGCTATTGAAGATGATGGAAAGTCGTTTTTTAAACTAAAAATAAAGGTTAGAGAGAAGATAGTAGCAGATGGTTTGGACGATGAAGCTTTTGATGTGACAAAACGAGGTAAACACTTAAAGGCAGAAGCGTTTAATGAATTGACGGATAATCCAGAAACGATAGTCGTGGATATGCGCAATCATTACGAAAGCGAAGTGGGTTATTTTGAAAATGCAATTCGACCTGATGTAGAAACTTTCAGAGAAGCGCTACCATTAGTGGAAGAAATGTTGGCGGATAAAAAAGATAAACCTATCGTCATGTATTGTACTGGCGGTATTCGTTGTGAAAAGGCGAGTGCTTATTATTTGCATAAAGGATTTAAAGACGTATATATGGTCGATGGTGGCATTATTGATTATGCTAGAGAAGTGAATGAGAAGGGCTTAAAAAACAAATACATTGGTAAAAACTTTGTCTTTGATGACCGAATGGGAGAGCGAATTAGTGAGGAAGTTGTTGCTAAATGTCACCAATGTGGAACGACTTGTGATACGCATATTAATTGTGGAAATGATGCTTGCCATATTTTATTTATTCAATGCCCTACTTGTGCTGAAAAATATGATGCTTGTTGTTCTCAAAAATGTAGTGACTTCATCAAATTACCAGAAGAAGAACGACAGTTTTTAAAGGGAACTATTGAATTTAATGGGACTAAATTTGGGAAGGGACGATACAAAGCGCATCATCAAGAAGATACTTTAGAAAAATCTTAATACAGTGGAACTTCAGTTCCACGAAGGGTATATAACGTGGAACTGAAGTTCCACTATACTAAGCCTAAAACACCCAACCCAAATAAAGCAAAATCATACTTCACAGGGTCATTTTTATCAAATTGTCTTAGTTTTTCCGTTAATTCTAAAACGGTCTTCCAATCCGTTTGCTTCCTATCTAATAAGTGTAATTTTCTAGCGACTTTATCTACATGTACATCTAAGGGCATTAATAACTGAGCGGGCTGAATCGTTTTCCAAAGCCCAAAATCGACGCCTTTATCATCTTGCCGAACCATCCATCGCAAAAACATATTTAAGCGTTTGCAGGTAGATTTTCTGATGGGCGTGGCAACATGCTTTCTAGTTCTTCTAGGGGAATCTGGTAAAGCAAAAAATAAATCATGAAAACCAGCAAGCGCCTCGCCAATATGCTCACTTTCTGGGGTAATAAATTGACTAAAAGCGGTTTCTAAAGAGTCATTCTTTTGATAAAAATTTTGAAAGAATTCTAAAAAATACAGCGTATCAATCGCTTGGAAAGTTCGATGTTTAAATTCCACAAAACGTGCTCTATCTTTTTCTTGGTGATGGAGCATAAAGTCATGCGGTGCGCCATCCATTAATTGAATGAGTTCATTGGATTTATTGATAATTGTTTTGCGCTGTCCCCAAGCTAACATGGAAGACCAGAAACCCATAATTTCAATATCCTGCAATTTGCTGAATTTGTGTGGAATACAGATTGGGTCGTTTTCTATAAAATCGGGTTGATTATAGCTATCTACTTTATGGTCTAAAAAATTTTTTAATTCACTAAAATTTGTCGGTAGTGTCATTGACGAACAGATAATCAGTTAAAAAAGTAATACCATCCGCTGTCAAATTATCCGTTGTCAGTTAATATCTATGACAACGGATGTCAGGCAACGGATTTTATGAGCTAGAGAAAATGTTTAGGAACTGTATTATTCAGCTTTCCTGAACGTAAATTTTAATCAGATGCGTTAAATAGATAGTCAGGTAAAAAATTGATAATTACATCCGTTGCCTTCATTCATCCGTGGGTAGAAAATAGACCCACAGATGAATGAAGGCAACAGATTTGACAAACAAGAGAAATAGTTAATTATTTTTCAATATCAATCTTTTACCTGACGCACTAAACTTGTTTAAAACTATACAAAATCTACGATTAATATATGTTGTCTAAAATTAATATAAGCTTAACACCGTTAAAAGAAGGTAAATCTACAATAAGTCTTTATATTCGCACCCAATATGTCAGCAACCATTACTTATACCCTCATTTTAGGCCTTATTTATTTTGGAAGGAAAGTGATTTCTTCTAAAAATTAGCTATTTCCTACTCTCTTCCAATCTTCTTGATTCTTCCTTTTCTACTTGAATAATTTCAAAAATCAAGTACTTTACTATGTGAGGTAATTTTCCTACTCCCTACCTTTGTACAGATTCTTCAAAATAAAAATGAAAAACTTTGTGTCTTTATGTCCTTATGTGCGTATAAAAATAAGGAAACCTCCCAAATTTGATTAAAATAAATAAAATGCTTAAAACAGATATTTTAGTAATAGGTTCTGGAATTGCAGGGTTAACATTTGCTATTAAGTTGGCTCGAAAAAGACCAGATGTAGAAATAACGGTATTAACGAAAACCAATGAAAGAGAAAGTAATACGCGGTATGCGCAAGGTGGGGTAGCGGCTGTGTGGAATTTTGAAACGGATACTCACAAAAAGCATATTGCAGATACTTTGGATGCGGGGGATGGATTATGTGATAAAAAAGCGGTGAAAATAGTGATTGAAGAAGGTCCAGAAAGAGTGAAAGAAATCATAGAATGGGGGGCAAGATTTGATAAAAATAAGGATAATGAATATGACTTGGGTATGGAAGGCGGTCATTCTGAATACCGTATTTTGCATTATAAAGACCTAACGGGTTGGGAAATGCAACGAACTTTATCGGATGCAGCGGCGGAATTGAAAAATATTAAAATCTTAGAACATTATTTTGCCTTAGATTTAATTACCCAACACCATCTAGGACATATTGTCAATAGAGTAACGCCAAATATTGAATGTTACGGTACCTATGCGCTCAATAAAGCGACAAATGAAATTGATACGATTCTCGCAAAAACAACAGTAGTTGCAACGGGTGGCGCAGGACAAATTTATAGAAATACAACGAATCCTGTCATTGCAACAGGAGATGGTGTAGCGATGATGTATCGAGCAAATGGACGCATCGAGAATATGGAATTTGTTCAATTTCATCCTACGGCCTTATTCAATCCTGCTGGTGAAAACCCTGATTTTTTAGTGTCTGAAGCAGTGAGAGGATTTGGTGGTATTTTGAAGAATAGAGAGGGCGAAGAGTTTATGCAGAAGTATGACGAACGTGGTTCCTTAGCTCCGAGAGATATTGTGGCAAGAGCGATTGATAAAGAAATGAAAGAGCGAGGGGAAGATTTTATGTGTTTGGATTGTCGGCATTTAGATAAAGAAAAATTCTATGCTCACTTCCCTACTATTTATGATAAATGTGTGAGTATAGGCATTGACCCGATGAAAGATATGATTCCAATTGTTCCTGCTTGCCATTATATGTGTGGCGGTATCAAGGTGGATGAAAAGGGTAAAAGTTCTATTAAGAATTTATACGCTTGTGGCGAATGTACTTGTACTGGTTTACATGGAGCTAATCGTTTAGCCTCTAATTCTTTGTTGGAAGCCATGGTTTATGCCCACCGTATTCACTTAGATGTATTAAAAAATATTGACAAAAAGAAACACCAAAAAGGAATTCCTGATTGGAATGCTAAAGGTACTTCTGAGCCTAAAGAAATGGTCTTAATTACTCAAAGCACCAAAGAATTAAAAGATTTGATGAGTAGCTATGTAGGTATTGTTCGGTCAAATGTACGTTTGAAAAGAGCTTTAGATAGATTGCATTTATTATATAAAGAAACAGAAGATTTATATAGTATGACAAATGTTTCTACTCAATTATTTGAATTGAGAAATTTGATAAGTATTGCTTATTTAGTTTCTAAATCTGCTTCCATTAGACGAGAAAGTAGGGGACTACATTTTACAACAGATTATCCGAATAAATTGCCTTTTATTGATGATTCTATTTTGTGATTTGGGGTACGAGTTACCAGTTACGAGTTGCCAGTTGCCAGTTGTCAGCCAATTAAAATCCGTTGGGGAAAGTCATTCTCCAACGGATTTTTATTTTTAATCTAAAACTATTCCTGAAAAAATCGTTTAACATTTGGTCTTAATTGCCCCGAAATCTTACTAAGATTTGGTTAAAACAAACAAATTCAGCATAAAAAAATATATCGTCGCTCTATTTTAGGTAAAAAAATCTATTTTGAGCAGAATTTGTAATATTTACAACACACAAAGAATAAGTTTGATATTTCTAGTAAGATTAAAAATACTAAAATTCAATCCATTTTATTGGATAATTATTAAAGATTGAAATTAAAAAATTAATTATGAGTCAAGTGGCACAAAAAGAAATTGGTGGACACCCAATTGGATTGTATATTTTATTTTTTACAGAATTATGGGAGCGATTTAGTTTTTATGGAATGCGTGCCCTATTTGTACTTTTTTTAGTCGCAAAAACTAATATTGACAATCCAGGTTTTGGATGGACTAACTCAGAGGCTTTAGCCTTGTATGGATGGTACACGATGCTTGTTTATATTGCAAGTATTCCTGGTGGATGGTTGGCGGATAAATTTATTGGGCAAAAAAGAGCGGTCATGCTTGGAGGATGGTTATTGGTTGCTGGACATGGCATTCTAGCTTTCAATTCTGAGCTTTCTTTTTATATAGGCTGTTTTTTAGTGATTTGTGGAGTTGGTTGTTTGAAGCCTAATATTTCAAGTATGGTTGGTAGTCTTTATAAACCAGGTGATGAACGAAGAGATAAAGGTTTTTATATTTTCTATATCGGTATTAATCTAGGTGCATTTTTAGCGCCCATATTATGTGGATGGGTAGGAGAAACCTATAACTGGCACTACGGATTCGGTTTAGCCGCAATAGGAATGGTGATTGGACAAATCGTTTATATATGGGGACAAAAACATTTAGAAGGTATTGGAGAATTTATTGGAACCGATAAAAATATGGAACAAGGGATAATGGACAAACCACTTACGAAAATAGAAAAGGATAGAATTCTAGTAATGCTACTTTCTTTCTTATTAATTATCATTTTTTGGGGCGCTTTTGAACAAGCAGGTGGTTTAATGAATCTCTATGCAGAACAAAAGACCAACCGAATGCTTATGGGCGTCGAAATTCCTGCTTCTGTATTCCAATCAGTTAATGCGTTTTTTATTATTACACTAGCTACGTTAGTTGGTGGATTCTGGTATAAATGGAAATTAAAAGGCAGGGAATCCTCTTCTCTTTTTAAGATTGCTATTGGAACAATTATCATGGGTTTAGGATTTGCTTTTATGTCAGCAGCCTCTATTGAATATGAAAATTCAGGCTCTTCTGCTATGTATTGGTTAATTCTTGCTTATCTGCTTCACACAATAGGAGAACTATGCTCTTCCCCTGTTTCCTTATCCTTTGTCACCAAATTGGCTCCTGCAAAATATGCTTCTATCATGATGGGGTCTTATTTTGCTGCTGTTGGATTAGGTAACAAATTAGCTGGTGTAATCGGTCAGTGGGCACAAAATGCGGGTGAATTACAAATTTTTACAGGCATTACTATTTTTACGATTATTATTAGTCTAATTGTTTTAGCGCTATTAAAACCATTAAAACGATTAACTCATGGTGCAGAAGATTTAGTATTGGAAGATATAAAATAATTTGCAGGGCGGCTGTTTTTCATAACCGCTTTGCTTCGAAATAAAACAAGGCGGCTGTAGAAAACAGCCGCCTTGTGTCATTAACAAATAAAATCATTATTAACGAAAAACCTATCTTTTATGTCCAATAATAATGGAGATTTATTAACTGCGAACGGTTCGGTCCTAGGGCATC
>JBGCFJ010001117.1:0-11272 GCA_045106885.1 Saprospiraceae bacterium | reverse complement strand
TTTAGGGTAACTAAACAATTGGGAGCGATTACTAACACCCATAGTTTTCACCATAGTGCCAAATCAATTTTGGTAAAATTAATAAAAAAACGGTCAATAATGATATTCTAAAACTCAAAGACCTAGGGATATTCCCTTTTGAAAATTGAAAATTATAAATTGAAAATTGAAAATTATTAAAAAAGCGCTTTCCCATTTTATCAAAAAAGCCCTCCCTTTTCATTTACCCCTTTTGGAGAATTATAAATATACTTAACTTTGTGCGCTTAGATTTATAGTTATTGTAATTTTTACACTAACTTTGTGCCTTTAATTTTTAAATAAAAAATAATCAAAATATGGCTCGTTTTAGATCCGGCGTTCTTTTCGGTGATGAAGTTACAGAATTACTGAATTATGCGAATGAAAATAACTTTGCAATCCCTGCGGTAAATGTAGTAGGAACAGATTCTGCCAATGCAGTTTTAGAAACAGCAAAAGCAGTGAACTCTCCAGTCATCATTCAATATTCAAATGGTGGTGCGCAATTCTTTGCAGGAAAGGGCTTGTCGAATGAAAATCAAAAAGCGGCCATTTTAGGAGCAGTTTCTGGAGCTTTACATGTACATAATATGGCGAAGGCTTACGGTGTACCAGTTATTCTACATACAGACCACTGTGCTAAGAAATTATTGCCTTGGATGGATGGTATGTTAGAAGCAGGGGAGAAATTTTTTGCACAAACAGGCAAACCTTTATATAGCTCTCACATGTTAGATTTATCAGAAGAGCCGTTAGAGGAAAATATTGCAATTAGTAAAGCATACATGGAACGTATGTCTAAAATCGGTACGACTATCGAAATCGAATTAGGCGTAACTGGTGGGGAAGAAGATGGCGTAGATAATTCTGATATTGACAGTTCAAGATTATACACGCAACCAGAAGAAGTAGCCGCAGCTTATGAAGCATTAAGTGCAATAAGTGATAGATTTACGATTGCAGCAGCTTTTGGTAATGTTCATGGTGTTTACCGTCCTGGTAATGTAGAATTGACACCAATTATCTTAAAGAATTCTCAAGATCATATCAAAGAGAAATTCAAAACAAAAGATAACCCAATTAATTTTGTATTCCACGGTGGTTCTGGGAAAGAAAAAAAAAAAATTACAGAAGCAGTTGGTTACGGTGCAGTTAAAATGAACATTGATACAGATATGCAATGGGCTTATTGGGAAGGCGTGAAGCATTATGTAGATGATAACTCTGGCTATTTGCAAGCACAAATCGGAAATCCTGATGGAGCCGATGAGCCTAACAAAAAATACTACGACCCGAGAAAGTGGTTGAGAAAAGGACAACAAAATTTTGTTAAGCGATTAACTGTTGCTTTTGAAGATTTGAATTGTATAAATAAAAACGCATAAAAAATAAAAGGAGAGAGAAGCCAGACCGAAAATTAAAATTTTCGGTCAGAAGTCAGAAAGGTATCAAATCTGATTTCTGACAGTTTATGTAATAAACGGTCTGACTTCTGGCTTCTGACTTCTCAAAGAAATATGGTATTACCAATTTATGCCTACGGGCAACCCGTTTTAAAGAAAGTAGCGAAGGATATTGATAAAGATTATCCTGAATTGGAAAAATTGCTTGCCGATATGTGGGAAACCATGTATAACGCTCAAGGCGTTGGTTTGGCGGCTCCTCAAATTGGTAGAGGTATTCGACTATTCTTAGTGGATTCTAAACAAACAATGGAGGAGGGCAAGGAAGAAGATGGGATTAAGCAAGTATTTATCAATGCGGAAAAGATAGAAGAAACAGGAGAAGAAAAAAAATATGAAGAGGGCTGTTTGAGTATTCCTGATGTTCGTGGAGATGTAAAACGACCTAATACCTTAACCATTCGTTTTTTAGACGAAAACTTTGAAGCACATACCGTGACTTATACGGGTATTAATGCTAGAGTTGTTCAGCATGAATACGATCACATTGAAGGTTTATTATTTACCGAAAAATTAAAACCCATTAAAAAACGACTGATTAAACGGAAATTGGAGAATATTAAGAAAGGGAAAATTCGGTCAGAGTATAAAATGAAATTTTTTACGCCAAGGCGTTAATGACGGTAAACGGTGTACGGTTAATGGTACACGGTATAAAACCGATAAAAATTACACCATTAACCGTAAATCGTTTACTACTTTCTTCCAAAATCAGCTGGAATTTCTCCCCAACTTTTTGTTTCCCACTTTAAAATAGGATTGGTAAAAGAATTATTGTGTAGCCATATTTCTGCCCGCCTCACGACTTCAAAAAGTGCTGCTGTTTTTATATTTTTTTCTAATTTCGTTCGGCATTTCTTCGCTTTTACCCAACCCATCGCAATCTTAGAATCTGTATAGATTGGTGTGTTCTTTCCTTCTCTTTTCAACCATGCCAAAACATGGACTAAAGCTAAAAATTCCCCTATATTATTAGTGCCTAAATTAAATTTTTGGTGAAAATATTGATGCTTTGTTTTAGTATGAACCCCTTGATATTCCATCACGCCAGGGTTGCCAGCACAAGCCGCATCTACACTCACACTTTCCCATATAATGGCTTGCCTAGAAGCCGCAGATAGGGTAGTGGTCTTTTTCTTTCCTGTTCCAATAAAATCTGCTGCTGAACCTGTATAAAAAGCTGCTTTAGCCTCTTTTTCTGTTTTAAAAGACTTGTATTTGGCATTCGGAAAGCCTTGGATTTGTCGCTGACAGTCCTTCCAAGAAGTATAAATACCAGGTGCTGCACCTTGCCAGACTACGTAGAATTTTTTTTTGGGTTTTGCCAAAGGTAAAGGGAGTTTTTAATTTAAAATTGAAAATAATAAATCTAAAATTTAAAAGTAGTAGAGGGGGAGCTTTAACCTCCTAAGCCCTCTGCACTTCGCCCTTCACTAGGAATACCTTCGTCTGACTATTTTTATAAAATTCTTTGCCTTATTGCGTTTACTTTTATGCGTCCAATTAAATTTTTCTGCTACATTGGTTGACAAATAAGCTTTGGCTTCTTCATAAGAATTCAAGTTATTTAAGTCTCGAATGACATTTCTGTAAAGAGAGTTATCTGCACCGAAAAGTTCATTCACCGTGAAAATCCGCTCATTCAGACCCATTGCATTATTCAAATCATTAATCCGTGTTTGCCCTAATTTTTCAGACAATTCTTTTGTACTCGTACTCACTTCAAATAAATCTGCATGCTCTGGATCAACAACCGTCGTTGGGGTTACCCTTCTAGGTTGAGGTGGAACAACTGACACTGGAGTAGATTCTACAACAACGGGTGGTGGTGGCGGAGGTGTAGTGACAACCTTTGGTGTCGGTGGAATAACTATTCTTGGTGGTGGTGTTCTTGCCACGTATGCCGTTACTTCTTCCACAACGGGTGGCGGCGGAGGTGGCGGTGTAACCGTTTCTATTTTTTTCCTTACAACGGGCGCTGGTGGCGTATAGGCTGGTGGGGGGGTATAAGTTGGCCTAGGAGCTGCTTTTTTTTGCCTTACTGGAACAGAAGTAGTGGCTTCTTCCTGTAAAAAAGCATCGTATAGTTGCTTGACATAATCACGCATTAAATCTTTTTCGATGGTTGCCACATTCTCTTCATCAAGACTCATGCTTTTATAAAGTCGGTTTATTTTATCTAAAAGAATTTTAGCTTTAGTTAGATTCATGTAGGTTATTGTCTATTTTAAATTATTAGTCGAAAATTGGTTTTGATGGCATAGATTGGCGGACATATATTTTCTTCAATCCTTTCTCCCTTTTTTCCTTCAATCCTTATACTTGGGTGACCAAACTTATAAAAAAGTTAGAATTATTGCTTGATTTTTTCCATGCTAATTCTCTTTAATTGCCTTTTACGAGCAATTTCAATAATTACCAACGTTTTTTTAGTCAATCTATTGGTTGATTGTTAAAAAAACGTGGTTATTTGCGGTTAATCGTCATTAGCCATTGATGGATTAGACATTGATGGCAATCAATTAACTCAAGTTGCCGACAATTGTTGTATTGCTATATTGTTTTATTGTTACAATGCTGGATAACCCTTAACCCGCCAGACTGCTAGTGGGCTGGTTCGAGTTTTTTAGTTCCATTAGCAATATAACCATACAACAATATAACCATTTCAATTTTTCTGCGACTTTGATTAACTAATGACTTAATGACCACTAACTAATGACTAATATATGTTTTTAGAACCTCATTTTAAAGGGCAACGCAGCGGCTGGATAGAAGTTATTTGTGGTTCCATGTTTTCTGGGAAAACAGAGGAATTAATTCGTCGTTTAAAACGAGCTAAAATAGCTAATCAGAAAGTAGAAATTTTTAAGCCAAAGATAGATACTAGATACGATGATGTAGCGGTTGTTTCTCATGATGCCAATTCTATTTTATCAACGCCGATTGCTAGTGCTGCGAAAATTTTGGAACTAGTCGATGGTGTAAATGTTGTTGGCGTAGATGAAGCGCAATTTTTTGATATGGAGATTACTGAAGTTTGCCAGACTTTGGCGCTTAAAGGCATTCGAGTAATTGTTGCAGGATTGGATATGGATTATTTGGGTAATCCCTTTGGTCCTATGCCTAATTTATTAGCTGTTTCCGAATATATCACTAAAGTACACGCTATTTGCCAACATTGTGGCAATTTGGCGACTCATTCTTACCGTTTTGCGCCAGAAGAAGGTCAAGTAGTTTTAGGCGAAAAAGATACTTACGAACCTCGATGTCGAACTTGTTATCAGATGGGAAATAGTTTGAACTTGAAATAAAGATTTTATTAAGTTAGATCATTGGAAAGAAGTCAACTAATATTTTTGAACACATAGTTACAATAGTATTTTCACAACTTGTCCCGATAAATATCGTGGATAGTGAACATCGTTTTAATGATTGGATAGTTGTATTTAGTTCGTTAAACTATGTCTACTATGTGTTTTTAAGGCTACCCGTCTAAAATTGGACACTCAAGTTTAGGACAGACAAAGGAAAATCTATATTTTCCGACGCTTGGAGCAGCGAATATAGATTCGCTGTTGTCCAAAATGTCCAAGCTTAGACGGGTAGCCAAATTTTTCTCTGATATAGATAGTCAGCTTGAAAATTGATAATCACGTGTCGGACACCTCCAAAGGTGTCCGACACGTTCGACTAACCATTTATCAATTTTTTAGAGGTCAGAAGTCAGACCGAAAATTGAAATTTTCTGTCAGAAGTCAGATTAAATATAGGCAACCAACTGAATGTCAGAAGTTTACATTTATTCAATCTGACTGCTGACAGTTGATGTAATAAACGGTCTGACTGCTCACTTCTTTCTAGGTATCAATTTTCTTTCTGATTATCTATACGCTAAAAAAATCTGATAAAGAATTACTTATATTTTATAACTTTAAATATCTGTTATTATTCATATTTAGGAGTGGCATTTTTCCTTAGAATTTAATATTTTTGGGCTGCTTAATCACACAGAACAATCCTCAACCTATTTTACCTATCATCTTAACAAACATTGATTTAAGTAACCATAAAATAAGCTCGACCAATTTGGAGGAGTTATTGTTTTAACATTACTAAATATTCGAACATCATTACTAAATTCGGATAACTTCAATATTTTATTTTTCTAATTTTATTAAACTAAAACATTTTAAAAGATGAGTAAATGCTTTTCCTTTTTGATGATGCTATTATTGGCTTTGACCATTAGTAGTACTGATGCAGTTGCACAAGATGAACGTCTTGTAATGATTCGTACAGATTTTGGAGATATGACCTTCAAACTGTATAATGACACGCCACTTCACCGGGATAACTTTATCAAGCGGGTGAAGGAAGGCTTTTATAATGGTACGTTGTTTCATCGTAGCATTCCTTATTTTATGGCACAGGGCGGAGACCCCAATTCTAAAGGTGCGCCCATGACGCAGACTTTAGGTGTAGACAATTGTGGGCAAATTCCTGCCGAAATGCGGCCTAATCATTTCCATAAAAAAGGCGCTTTATCGGCTGCTAGAATTCCTGATGGTCAGAATCCAGAACGAAAATCTAGTGGTTGTCAATTTTTTGTAACCCAAGGTTGGGTACATAATGACCAACAGATTGATACGCATGTCAATGAAAATCGGAAATTTAGTTATTTTCAAAGAGCATGGTATAAAGTGAGAGGTGGATACCCATTTTTAGATGGTGATTATACTGTTTTTGGTGAAATCGTTGACGGAATGGAAGTTTTGGATATGATAATGATTGTACCTACTAGTCAAGAGGCGACTTCAAAAGATAGACCTTTAATTAATATTACCATGAAGGAAGTGAAGATGTTGAATTAGAAGACGGTTAATGGTATACGGTAGAATGGTATACGGTCAAAACCGTGTACCGTCAGCCGTGTACCGTTAACCATTTAGTATCAAACATTTGTTTTCCTACCTTTAATGCTACGCTCAAATTAACTACTTTTGCAAATTCAATTTTCCACTAAAAAAATAATTGTTGAAGCAAAAAGTAGCCATTCTCCACGAAGACGAAGATTTAGTTATTGTCAATAAGCCTGCAAAGTACTTATCTATTCCTGACCGATTTGATGAAACAAAGCCGAATGTCTTAGGCTTTCTAAACAATAAATATGGAAAAGTATTTACGGTTCATCGTTTGGATAAAGAAACCAGTGGCATTCTTTGTTTTGCCAAAAATGAAGTAGCGCATAAACTATTAAGTAAGCAATTTCAAGAAAGGACCGTCCAGAAAATTTATTATGCTTTGGTGGATGGTATTTTAACACCTACCGAAGGGAAAATTGACCAAGGAATTGCTCCACATCCTGCTAGACCAGGAAAGATGATGGTGTCTAATAAGGGAAAAAAATCCTTAACAACTTATAAAGTCATCGAACAATTTAAAACTTTTGCTTTAGTAGAAGCCAATATTAAGACTGGAAGAACCCACCAAATTAGAGTTCATTTTGAAGCAATAGGCTTTCCATTAGCCCTTGATGCCTTATATGGTACAAGAACTGAATTTTTGCTCTCCGAAATTAAATTAAGAAAATATAAATTGGGAAAAGGTCAAGAAGAACGCCCCTTGATGACTCGTACAACCTTACATGCTTATCGCTTAGAATTAGACCAACCAACTACCCAAAAAAGGTTAATTATTGAAGCTCCATTGCCAAAAGACTTTGCTGCGGTTGTCAAACAGTTGCAAAAGTGGAATAAATAATTTAAATTATCCTATATTAAAAAAATAAATTTAATTCCTTTTTTAATTTATTTAAATTTACGATCCCCCTTTAAAAAGATTACTATCACTTTTATTAGTTGAACATTTGTTGTTGCACGACAACAAATGGATTCCTTGTAGTAGTTTAATTAACAGCAGTCCTCTATTTTATAGCCTAATACAAATCAACGAAAGTCTTTACCTATTTATTTTTTGTTAAACTATCCCCTACAATACCTTTTAGGATTTTATTAGCGTTATTAATAAACTTTGCCAAATTAAAATTTGTTCTTTTTGTCAATAACAAAACACCTTTTGTTCCTCCTCAATAGTTGAAAGTTTAGTCTTTTATACTAAAACCAACCAGCTTTATTAAAACGGGCATTGTTTTTATAATATTTAATAAGTGATTTAAGTATAGAGTATCAGGGAGAAAATAGATAGTTCTCCGTGTTATTAATTAGTCTGTGTTAAAAAACAAAAGGACACAGGTAAGTTATAACATGGATAATCTTTACCCAATTCTTAATAAATATACCTTTTAACCACCCTCATAAAACCCCATCTAAGTATGAGAAAATGGATTTTTTTTATTGGATTAATTTTTGGACTCGTGGCTTTTCAAAGCTGCAAAACTACGCAACCTGCCGTTTATCCAGAGCCAATAATCGGTGCAGCAGATTTTGATTATTGGATTCATACTCCTTTACACCCTGATAATAATCAAGCCGTTACCTTTAAAACAAAAGTAGCCGATGCTGAAGGGATAACAAAAGTAGAGTTAATGGTGTATGAATATGAACTGTATGAGAATAGCGATGGATTACCTTCTAAACGAAGAAGAATAGATAGTCAATGGGGACTTGTTTATGATTGGGAATTTTCGGGACAGGAAAAATCGGCTGATGTGGCTTTTAATTTCCCTAGAGGGTTTTCGGCCTTTTCTAATGTCGAGTATATTTTTAGAGTACATAATACCAAGGGAGAAGTTTCAGAACGTCTGGCAATATTTGATGCGGGAGATTCTCGTTGGCCTTTGGATAAAATTACCCTTTACGCAACTTCTCGTAATCCACTAACTAATTCGATTAATTTATGCTTGTTTCCAGATATGGATTATCAGCAAGATTGGCGAGGATTTTTGACAGACATGGAAAAATTGGTTTTTGATGGTTTTCACCAAAATAATAAAATCAAAGACCATAAAAAGAATTGGCAATTTTATTATACACAAAGGGAGGCAGACGGCTTAGCCATTTCTAAAAACTTTTATGAAGAAGATGTCTTTCCCAGTTTTGTGAAAAATTCTGAAATTCAAGGGATGGATGCTTATGGATTAATGCATAAAGAACCTTATAGTGATGGCGCTTACCTAAAAAATAATATCCATTTTTTAGCTTATAATTTATTTACCGCAGAGAGTTATAATTTTGGGACTGCTATCCATGAATCGGCGCATGCTATTTTTAATTTGAGCGACGAATATGACCTTTGCGCTTGTTTTGAACATCCCGATGGGGCTAATATGTTTGCTTCTTTGAAAGGTTGTCAAGATTTTAATCGAAAAAATGGATTTTCAATTGATGATTGCACACCGCTAGAACATTTAAATGGTCAAAGTTGGTTTATGTCTGAACCTTCTGCTGTGTTTGAAACAAAAGAATTATGTGAGGCTTTTAATGCGGAAAATGATTATGAAAATGGTATTTGTGAACGGTTTAAGGATTATGACGGCCAGATATATTATCGAGCCTTAGATGGTTTATGCATCATGCAAGATGATGGCGACCATATTGTGCGTGATTTTAAGCGAACTTGTGGTCGAATTATTGATAATTTCTACGATAAATTAAACCGACAGTCAACAATTGCTTTTAATGGAAACATGGAAAATATTGAAAATATCTTTGGATATGAACCTGTTATCGTGATGGAAATGGTGAATGAAGAAGCGCAATTAGCCTTTAAATTTAAAGGGATTCAAAATGGTATTCCTAAGAAAAATTTGGCTCAAAGAGATGCTATCCAATTAGATTTTATCCAAGCTTCTGGTGATAAATATAGTTTGAGTTTGTCTGACCCAGAACACATGCATATTCATAAGGATGTAGAAGAAGATGAAGTGGTTGATATTCCAAGTGTGAATTACACTTTTTCGGTTCCTTATTGTGCTGATTTTCAAACTATGATTTGTGCCAAACATCCCGCAAAGAACGACCAATTGGTTGCTAAAAGTGTGGATTTAAAACCAGCCGTAGAGATTTCTCGATTGGATTTGGAAGCACCTTTGAAAGAAGCGCAGGAGATGATGACGAGGAAGGAATAGTGGAGAAGAAAACTTTTGATAAATAAGGTGGTTATTTTCTTACTCAATTATTTTTCCTTATTTTTACCATTGAAATGCAGTTGTAAACACCATATTTTTGGAAAAATAAATCCTTGAAATAAAAAAAATGAATTCATACATTCATAAAATATTTGTTCATCATAATCATGTTAAAAAGCACTTTGAGCTTGATATTAGTCGAGAAGAGAAGGAGAAATATCGTAATTTAATTATTACGGGAAAGAATGATACTGGAAAGACTACCTTACTTAAAGCTATTAATAAAGAATTATTTTTATATAAAACAGGGATTATCCCACCTAATATTTATTATAATTTAAATTCAAAATTTAAGAAAGAGGAACTGGAAAAATTAGATTATATTAACCCAAAAGTAGAACTGATTTTTGGACAGGAATCTGATTTTTTAGAAGAAGATTTATTGGTTATTTATATTCCTACTTTTAGGAATATTCCTATTGATATTTCTGGTAAGGTAAAAACATTAAGTTTAAAACAATCTTTAGTTAATCAGAACAGACAAACAGAACAAATAAAGCAGAATAATCTTAAGATAGCGAAAATACAGCAAGAGATAATTAATCTTGAGACATTTATTAGAAAAGACAGTAAAACTATAGAAGGCATAAAGGAAAAGTTGAAAAATTTTGACGATAAGACTAAAAATAATAGGTAGTGCTATAAATGTAAGGCTGCAATATTTTATAAACCCAATGTTTCTTATGGGGTTTACTTAGACATAGCCTTACAAATGTAACACTACCAAATAATAATACTGCTAAACAATTAAATTCTAGTTTTCGGCAAATCAAAACTAACATAGTTTCTCGGACCAATCAGATTACTCAAAAGAAAAAATCTTTAAAAGCACTTTTTCAAGTTGATGCTACTTTTAACCCATATATTAGTTTATCTAAACTTTTTCTCCAATATTTAATGGATATAAAAGAAAAACAAGCTTATGCAATAGCGGACGAGGAAATAGAAAACACAAAGCGCTATAATGATTTTTTTAATAGATTAGAAAAGCTTTTTAGATATTTATATGAAGACGATAAACTAAAACTAAAGCACAGTTTTAAAGAGAATAAATTTTTTTTTTTTTTTAAAGATGGACGGACTGCGGAATTCAGTCAGTTAGCAGACGGATTAAAAAGTATACTGGTTATCGTCGCTGAAATTTTACTGCAAAAAGAGGCATTTATGGAGGCAAAAGACTTGGAAGTAGAGCCTTCTGGAATAGTCTTAATTGACGAATTAGAAGCACACTTACATTTATCCTTACAAGAAAAAATCTTTCCAGCTATTTCTAATTTCTTCCCAAAATTACAATTTATCTTAGCAACGCATTCACCTCAAGTATGTGCCAGTGATACAAATTCTTATGTGTATGATTTATCCTCTAATCATTTAGAAAAAAACTACCTTGGAGGGATTTCTTACGATGTTTTAGCGAAAGCACATTTTGGATTAGAATCTGAATATTCGATTGAAACAACTGAGTTATTGAATAAAACCAAAAAATTACTTAAAAAACCAAATAAAACGGAACAGGATATAAGTACGCTAATGGAACTTGAAAAGAAGTTAACGGCAATATCTCCAGAACTAGCTTATGAATTGGTTTTATTTTTAAGAAAAAATGAGTTAGTTAGCAAATGATAAATGTAGATAGAAG
>JBGCFJ010001116.1:0-3510 GCA_045106885.1 Saprospiraceae bacterium | reverse complement strand
CTAAAGTTCTAGCATTCACTTTACTGATATAGGTTTGCTCGTAAGTAACTGGTATAGCAACATATTGGAATTCTGCCCATTTTCTGGTAGTTCGATACATTTGAAAGCGGATGCTATTCCAATATTCTGGTTCAAAAAAGGAAAGTATGGGGCATATCTTGTAACCGAAACGGAAAGTATTCCCTTCAATGTCTAAACCATTACTACAAGTTATCTCCCCAACAATTCCGTTATAGGTCATATTGATAGCGGTCATTTTTTTTCTAATTTTTTTTAATTCATTTTGGCAGATATAGCTTGGTATGCCTTTGCTCCCTATGTATGTTCCTGCTGCTAATCCAAATCGACCAGAACCACAAGCTGGCTCTGCCATAGTAACAAATTTCTTATCTCCTAAATCTCCTAGATTTATTTGAACCATGAAATCAATAATCGGTCTAGGGGTAAAAAATTGTCCCATTGCTGATTTTTGAGACCTTGAAGAACACACCTCGTACAAGCTCCCAAGCGGATCGTACCATCCGCTTGGTCTGCGGTCTCCTTTTTCTTTCCTAAACCACACCCGTTTCTTGTATTCATTTTCTAATAAAATGATAATGTTATCTAATATCGTCAATTCTCCTTTTGAATAGTCACTAGGTGTAAATGATACAGAAATAAATTGTCCATTTTCAAATTTTGCAGTCTGACGAGATAACATTCTTTCTATCAAGTCGCTAAATACTTGACTATACGCCCTTCTATAAACTAGTTCTTCAAATAATTTCCAAGCGTCCTTTAACTCTGGATGCGAATTGGATATATCAATTATGAATTTTGCCATGATTTTTTAATTGGTTAGTTGTGCCTTGTCTTGGCTGAATTCAGAAGAAAATACCTTTTGCTGTATATATTAGCTGAAAAGTCCGCCACATTTCAATTGAAAAGGTTACCACTCTAGCGGTTGAAACATCAATTTTGTGCTGAACAAAATTGATGACAACTATGCTAAGCATGAATACGAAACAAGAGATAATATTGCGATATTATCGACAAGGACATTCTCAAAGAAGAATCAGTCGAGATTTAAAGATTTGCCGTAAGACGGTAAAGAAGTATTTGTCGGATTATGAAAAACAGCGGAATAAAGAACTTCCGACAGGAAATGATTTCTCTGGAATAAATAATTCGATAACGGAAGAGCCAAAGTATGATAGCTCAAATCGTAAGAAGCGAAAGTTGACCGAAGAAATAGCGGAACAAATTGATAAATATTTAGCGAGTAATAAGGAAAAACGCAGGAGTGGTAAGCGCAAACAAATGCTGAAGAAGATAGATATTTGGGAAGCCTTGAAAGGAGAAGGCTACCAAATAGGCTATACGACAGTATGTAATTACATAAGAAACCAACAAAGTAACGCAGAATCATTTATTCGGCAGCAATATGAACCATGTGGGGTATGCGAGTTTGATTGGGGAGAAGTGAAGCTAAAAATAGCAGGGATAGATAGAGTCTATCAATTAGCCGTTTTCACTTTAGCATGGAGCAATTATCGTTTTGCCTTTTTATTTGCTCGACAAGATACCCAGAGTTTTCAACAAAGCCATGTCATTTTCTTTGAACATTTGGGCGGAGTGCCCCATCAAATGGTCTATGATAATATGCGAGTGGCGGTCAAACGATTTGTCGGATGTGGGGAAAAAGAGCCGACAAAAGGGCTATTAAGTATGAGTATGTACTATCAATTTGGCTTTCGATTTTGCAACGTCAGAAAAGGCAATGAAAAAGGGCATGTAGAAAGAAGCGTGGAGTATATCAGGAGAAAAGCCTTTGCTTTAGAAGATGAATTTACAGATGTAGCGACCGCCAATGAATATCTATTTAATGTAGTTGAAAAATTAAATGCTAAAGTTAGCAGGGAGCAAACAGCTAGCCCAAGTGATTTATTAAAAGAGGCATCTACTAATTTAGCCTTATTGCCACCAAGCCCAATGGAATGTGCGGTTTGGGAACAGTATCGAGTAGATAAATATGCGACTATTTGCATCAAATCAAATCATTACTCTGTACCAGAGGCATTTACAGGTAAAATGGTAGATGTTAAAGTCTATGCAGACCGCCTAGATATTTACTATCAAGGCAAAGCCTTTTGGTCTCATCAACGGCAGCATACCAAATTTAAATGGTATCTTCATTTGGGACATTATTTGGAAACCTTGCGAAGAAAACCTGGCGCATTGAAAGGCGCACAAGCTTTAGATCAAGCTAATCACCATTTAAAAATGATTTACGTCAAGTATTTCAAGAATAGTCCTCGTCAGTTTATTGAATTGATGCATTATCAACGAGATAAAACCCTGTCGTGGCTGCAAATTCAGGCAGTCATCTCGGAATTATTAGCCTTAGGTTGTCGAGATATTACGATTGATAAAATTAAAATCCGACTGGAAAATAAACCTAAACCAGATAGCCTAGCCAAAACTGGACAAATTGAGGAGTTATCTAAACAACAACTTCGGCAGATAGCTAATTTATTAAATCTCAACTAATTAAACGACATGGACTCTCTTATAAAAGAACAAATCATTCATTATTCTAAAGAATTACGATTACCTACTTTTCGTAAGGATTATCAAGTTAAAGCTCAAATAGCGGCTAAGGATAATCTTTCTTTTGAAGATTATCTACTTGGTTTATTGAAAACTGAACATGCTACTCGTATTGAAAATCGGAAAAAACAACGGGTACGATCGGCTGGTTTTCCTTATAAAAAATACCTACAAGACCTTGATAGAACAGAATTACCCAAGGATGCACTCAAAAAATTAGGGCAATTAGAACGGCTCGATTTTATTGAACAAGGACAAAACGTTGTCCTTGCTGGTAATCCTGGTACTGGCAAAACCCATTTAGCGATTGCTTTAGGTATTAAAGCCTGTCTGCAAGATTATAAAGTCCTTTTTACTACTGTAACTCGGTTAATTACCCAAATCAAAGAATCTAGGTCCGATAAATGGCGAAGACAACTTGAAAATCGTTTTGAAAAATACGATTTAGTTATCTGTGATGAATTTGGCTATATCTCTTTTGATAAAGAAGCCGCTGAGTTATTATTTACCCATTTATCCCTCAGAGCGGGAAGAAAATCTACTATTATCACCACCAATTTAAACTTTGACCGCTGGAATGAAATTTTTGGTGACCCTGTTTTAACCGCTGCAATGGTCGATAGGCTCACTCATAAAGCTTTTCTAGTCAATATGAATGGCAACTCTTATCGAGTCAAAGAAACTCAAAAATTGTGGCAACATCAAAAGGCTAATTCGGAAAAGTCCGAAACGATTCCTTCCTAATTGAATGTATTAACTAGATAGACGAGCTAACATAGGTTTTTTAAGGCATTGGCTAACACGCATATTTTAATTAGAAAGCCAATCATCTACGGATATACCTAATAGATAATTGGCTTCAGTTTTGACTTTTTGCTAGTCAGCACAGGTTATTCCTTGTAAGGTTGCTCCTCAGCAGCG
>JBGCFJ010001115.1:0-2891 GCA_045106885.1 Saprospiraceae bacterium | reverse complement strand
TTGACCCAACTGAGGTAAGTTTCGAACTAAGAGGAATCAATATTACGACCAATACTACTAAAACCTTATTTCGAAATCAAGATATTAGTGTTCCTAGTTATGCTAGGTTAGATGACCAAATCATCTTTAATGCGGTGACTACACAAGACGATAATATAATAGCGACCTTACCTTTAGCAGAAGATAAAATATCAGCTGGTGGTGAGCCATCAATCCTTGTATCTGCGCCAGATGGTGCACAATGGGGTGTTTGGTTCTCTGATGGCATCCGTTCGTTAACTAGTACTAGTACCAATGAATTAGAAAAAGCTATTATTGATTTACAAATAGCGCCTAATCCATTTTTAGATAATTTGACCATTCAATTTACATTGGAAGAAAGAAAGGACTTACTATTAGAAGTGTATAATACTTTAGGGCAAGTTCAAATTAGTCAGAAAGTAGCAGCGAATATTGGTTTTAATACCCAACAAATCAATACAACTGATTTATCAGCAGGGACTTATTTAGTAACCCTAAAATCTGCAGAAGGTATTATTACTAGGAAGGTTGTGAAATAGAAACAGTTGCCAGTACAGGCTGACGGCTAATGGTGTTTGTATCTTACGTAACCGCCAAATTTATTTGGCTGGTTCTATGTCATACACACTGACCATCAATTCGTGTACAACCTACCAAATAAATTTGGTGGTTACGAAATGCATTAACGGTCAGCCTGAGTTGCCTGTTTCCAGTTGTCGATTAACACGTCAAACTGGAAACAGGTAACCCCTATTTACCCAAAAATACTTCACTCTTTAACCAATCTCCAAATCGTTCAATCCATGTATCAGACGGCAAGTTTTGTTTTCGCATCCCAAAACCATGTCCCCCCTTGGCATACAGGTGCAATTCTGCGCTTTTACCTGCTTTTAGCCACTCAGTATACAATTTTACACTAGCAGGCGCTAAATTCAAGGGGTCATCTGAAGCACAAACCACAAAAATGGGTGGTGCATCTGCTGGAGTCATACTTTGAGGAATAATGTCCATCCAAGCATAAACTGGCACGACAAAATTAAGCTACCAATAAAAAAGGAGACACTTCAAAGTATCTCCTTTTTTGGATAGAATTATTGACAGTAGACAGTCAGCAGTGGCAGTCAGCAGTAAAGCCTTGATTTTTAATGCTGAAATTTTGCCTAAACACAGTTATTTAAACAGTCTCGAATTATTATTCTTAGTCTGTTAATCGACTACATGCTCCCCACTCAAATATCTATGCGAGGCATCAAAAGCACTTACAATATGCTCATTCCGTTCATCCTTTTCAATCAATCCATCTCGTAAACGAATAATTCGATGGGCATGTGCTGCGATATCAGGTTCGTGCGTAACGACAATAATGGTATTTCCTGCTTCGTGTAATTTTTCAAAAATCTCCATAATTTCAATGGATGTTTTGGTATCTAAATTACCTGTCGGCTCATCTGCTAAAATAATGGCAGGGTCATTGACTAAAGCTCTAGCAATAGCTACTCTTTGTCTTTGACCACCCGATAATTCATTGGGTTTGTGTTCTACACGGTCACCAAGTCCTACTTTTGTTAAGGTATCTTCTGCTTTGTCTAAACGGTCAGTTTTACTAATTCCTGCATAGACCAATGGCAATGCTACGTTTTCTAAGGAAGAAAGTCTAGGTAATAAATTAAAGGTTTGGAAAACAAAACCAATTTCTTTATTTCGTACTTCTGCTAATTCTCCATCATCTAAGGTACTTACATTCTCATCATTGAGGACATATTCTCCTGCGGTTGGTGTGTCCAAACAACCCAATAAATTCATTAGTGTTGACTTACCAGAACCAGAAGGGCCCATTAAAGCAACATATTCATTTTTTTTGATGTCTAGGGTAATGGATTTTAAAGCGTGCACTTTTTCTGCACCCATTACATAGGTTTTTTTTAGGCCTTTAATTGAAATAATCGGGTCCATTGGTCGGCGGTGATTTTTAGAAGTTATTACTTCGGGTGATTATTGCCTAACTGTTATTGTTTACAGTTTATTGACTTATAAATCAATAACCTTAGGTACTTTAAAATGTTCCTCATTTTTATCTGGCGCATTTGACAAAGCAGCTGCTCTATCCACCTGATTTTTTATCTCATCTTCTCTTAATACATTTACTTCCTCGGTAATATATATCAAAGGTTCCACATTATCTAAATCTAGCTCCTCTAATTTACTAACCATTTGTAAAATATTATTCAAGTCTCCTTGAATTTGCGTACTTTCTGTGGCGGATAATTTTAAACGAGCTAGTTTTTCTAGCTTCGAAATTAAGGTTTTATCTACTTGCATAATAAATTTTTAGATAATAGTCACGGTTTTATGGACTAGAGGCCGAAATGAGTAAATTAGTAAATGATAAAATGAGTAAATAGGGGAGTAAGTCTAGTCTTAATGATTAACATGTCATTTACTCATTTATTCATTTATTCATTCTATCATTTACTCATTTATATATTAGTCAATTTCTTCAAAAAAACCAGTTTCTCGATTTTTTCTCACATTATGCCATAAATAATAGCGACCATTCATTGCCACATAAACCCCTTCTGGTAAGGCTTGGGCAAAAGCGATGGCACTTCCCAAATTGAAAAAACCATCTGAGGAAGTTCCAAAAGCATAGGGCACCATAGCACCTGTAATAATAATGGTCTTTCCTTCGATATTTTCGTTGGCTAAATATTTGGCAGTTTTGACCATGGTATCTGTACCGTGGGTTAGGATGATTTCATTTGCTTTGGAGCGCCGACAATTATGTGCTATAATGCCTCTATCTGTATCTGTTAATTCCAAACTATCTACCATCATTAAGGTTTTAATATCAATATTGATATTACACCGCC
>JBGCFJ010001114.1:0-8992 GCA_045106885.1 Saprospiraceae bacterium | reverse complement strand
AAAATACCAATACCTACACCGCTAATTAATCCAATTAATGCCCCTAATTTTACGCATCTTCCGAATGTAATATAGCCACCTAAATCTTCTTCTTTGTGTGTTTTTATCGCAAAGTATAAAATAGTCAAAGTAATAATAGCTGGGACTATACTAGATATCATTTGGCCTTCCCCCGTAGCATAATTAACTAAGCCAAGTGTATCTACCAAAAGTTGTTGAGCAATAAAGGCTAATGCAGCAATGCCACCAAAACGAAGTGCAGTAGGCATTGCCTTTACATCTTCCTGGTCAATAAAGTCTAAATTTTCATCTAAGGAATTCATAAAATAGTGGTTTTAGTTTGTTAATGAACTGAATATACCCCTAAAGATGTTGTAAAACCCATCAAAAAAGAAATTTATTAGATGAAATGTAAAAAATCATAGAAAAATGGATTGGACTGCATTTAGCCGTACTTTTCATGGAATATCCATGTTTTATTGTCCGAATAGATAAATTCGGACGTCCGAGTTTATGAAACGGAACTTTTAAACCATTTGCTCGCCCTAAATTTGTAGCGTTGGTTCTTTTAACTATTCGTAAAATTTCAAAACTTTAATTATGAACATCAGCAAAAGAAATTTAGTGAATCTAAGCTTTTTATTTTTAGTCCTACCTTTAGTTTCCAATGCGCAATCGTTTAGCAGTGAATCCATTGCTTTAGTTGCTGATAGTCCGCAATCAGAGATAGTTACTGGCAATGCAGCAGAAATTGTCAATGTCTCGATGATGAATTTAGGCGTCAGTCATAATCAAAATACGGAAGCCTTGGTGGGGGATACTTATACTGGATTAATAACCGTTACTTTTGATGAAACGCCGATATTAGGAACGTTACGAATTAGTGGTGGAACGGATTATCAATTTGACTTTGAAGAAGATAATGAAGGACAAACTTCTTTTTCTTTTAAACTTATCCTTCCTACAAATGGAAATGAATTGGAATTAATCGTCACCTACATTGGGATGGACTCTAGCCGTTTTGTCTATCAAAGTACTGAAATGACGGATTAAGTAACGCACTAACTGCAAAACTGCCAACTGTAATTACTGCCAACTGAACCTAGTCTAACAATTAGACAATTTACCGTTGATTGTCCCTAAGACTTTTCCTTTGAATTGTTGCTCAATAAAGGGGGTGTTTTTGGATTTTGACTGAATATCTTTTTGGGTGAAAGTCCATTCTTTGCCAGCTTGGAAAAGTGTTAGATTTGCTTTTTCGCCAATGGCTATTTTAGGAATTGGTAGGTTTAATACGGTTCTAGGCTGAATGGCTAATAAATTCACTATACTAGAGGTATTAAGCTGTTTACCTAAATGAGTATTTAAAAGCGGATAGAGGGTTTCTAAACCAATGATACCAGCATCTGCATAAGAAAATTCTAATTTTTTGGCTTCTATTTCTAAAGGCGTATGATTGGAATTGATAACATCAATTATACCCTCTTTTATGCCTTTTATTAAAGCTTTGGTATCGGTTTTTTCTCTTAACGGTGGGTTTAATTTATAATTCGGGTCAAAATTCTCTACAGCGCTATGATTGTAAATTAAATGCATAACAGACACAGAAGCTGTTATTTTTAAGCCTTTGTTTTTTGCTGCCTTGATTAATTTGATAGCCTCCGCTGTAGATACATTATGTACGTGTAGTCGAGAATTGGTATAAGCCAATAAGTCTAAATCCCTTTTTAGCATTAAAATTTCTGCCAAAGCAGGAATGCCTTTCATTCCCAATATGGTACTTATCTCTCCTTCGTGTATTTGTCCTCCCTTGCTTAAAGAAGCATCATTTGGATGATTGATAACCAATCCATTAATGCCTTTTAAATATTCTAAACCTCGCTTCATTAATCCTGCGGAGGCAATAGACTTTGCACCGTCAGAAAAAGCAATAGCTCCTGATGCCGCCATATCATAAACCTCTGCTAAATTTTCACCTGCACAATCTCTGGAAAGGGCACCAATTGGATAAAAGTCAACTAGGGTAACGTTATTTTTCAGAAAACTAACTTCTGATTTGGAATGAATAGTCGGATTTGTATTAGGAAAACAAGCTAAGGCAGTAAAACCACCTGCTGCTGCTGCTGCTGTTACGGACTGTAAATCTTCTCGATGTTCAAAACCAGGTTCCCCTATTTGCGCACCAATATCTAACCAACCTGGAGAAACCTGTAAATCAGTTTCTTCAATGACTTTGGCAGTAGGATAGGTTAAATGCTTACCTATGTTAGTGATTGTTCCCGCTTCAATTAATAAATCAACAGTGTCACCATTCATGGGCGAACTCGGGTCAATAATAGTAGCATTTTTGATTAAAAACATGTAATAATTTTAGTCGAACAAATAGAAGAATTCCAAAATTCGCTGCAAAATAGAAATTTTTGAAAAGTTTACCTAAATCGTTTTTATTTTTGTCTTTTAAAATAATCATCTTTAAGGGAGAATTGAACAACTTTCTACACTTTAGATGGTTTTAAAGATAAAAATAATAAATAATGAAAAGTATTCATCAGTTTACCGTAACCGATACTAATGGTCAAGCGGTTAGTTTAGAAAAATATAAAGGAAAAGTTTTATTGATTGTCAATACGGCATCTGAATGTGGATTTACCCCACAATTAAAAGAAATGGAAGCTTTATATGCGGAGTATAAAGATAAGGGAGTAGAAGTATTGGCTTTCCCATCGAATAATTTTGGTGGTCAAGAACCACTGAAAGGTATGGAAATCCAGAATTTCTGTGAATTAAATTACAAGAGTACCTTTCCTATTTTTGAAAAAAGTGACGTAAAAGGAAGTAATCAAAGTGAATTATTTCAATTCCTT
The DNA here is from genome assembly GCA_045106885.1 of Saprospiraceae bacterium. GTDB lineage: Bacteria > Bacteroidota > Bacteroidia > Chitinophagales > Saprospiraceae > JAFMDF01. The sequence continues at coordinate 6,128 of JBGCFJ010001114.1, read as the reverse complement.
AGTTCTAAAAGCGAAAATGGGAAGGTGAATTCTACCCCCAAATGGAATTTCCATAAATACCTAGTCAATCAAGATGGAGAGGTCGTAGATTATTATTATTCTGTAACCAAACCTAATTCCAAGAAGGTCAAAAAAGCTATTGATAAGTTATTGGCTAAATAAAAAGGGTTTTCTTATAAAATTATTTTTAACAATTTTTAAACGAATTGGCAAATAGAAAAGCGTCTAACATTAAAACAACCGCCAATAGTGATATTTTATAACTCAAAACTAAGGGCTTATTCGCTTTTGAAAATTGAAAATTGTCAAAAAGAGTGCTTTTCCATTTTTATAAGAAAACCCTTGCGAAATAAACGGAGTTACTGGTCATTTATCAAAAAAATAATAAATTTAGTATTCCAACCAATTGTCCGCAAAACGGCAATTAGGAATGCTTTTTATTTCTATCGAGAATTTTGCGCCTAATCAATCAATAAAAGATAAATTTAGGTTTTGGTTAATACTCATTTGAACAAAGAATAAATAGTACACATGAAAGTTGATATTTTAGCGATTGGCGTACATCCTGATGATATTGAGTTAGCTTGTAGTGGTACGCTGTTGAAGCATATTGAAATGGGCAAAACCGTTGGCTTATTGGATTTGACGGCAGGAGAATTAGGGACTAGAGGTAGTGGCCCATTGCGATTAATAGAAGCAGCGAAATCTGCCAAAATAATGGGGGCTAAATGGCGAAAAAATCTTGGAATGGCAGATGGATTTTTTGAATATTCTAAAGCAAATATTTTAAAAATCATTCCTGTTATTAGAGAAAGTCAACCAAGTATTATCTTAGCCAATTCTCTAAGTGATAGACATCCTGACCATGGAAGAGCGGCAAAATTAGTTGCTGATGCTTGTTTTTATTCAGGTTTAATGAAAATAGAAACATTTGATAGCCAAGGGAATAAACAAGAACGATGGCGACCAAAAGCCTTGTACCACTATATTCAAGATAGGGCTTTAAAACCTGACTTTATTGTAGATATAACGAAGCATATCGACAAAAAATTTGAAATGATTCTTGCCTTCAAATCTCAATTTTTTATAGCTGACGAGGAAGATAAAGAATTAAGCACGCCTATTTCTGGTAAAGATTTTCAAAATTATTTACGTGCCACTTCTCGTACTTTTGGACGCCCTGCTGGAATGGAATATGCGGAAGCTTTTAATGTGGACCGTACTTTAGGGGTCAATAATTTATTTGATTTAGTATAAAATTTAAGCTCCCCCTAAAATTAACCATTCAATAAGTAATTTTAACTGCCAAATTGTCACATTAACTTTTAAAAAGTAGTATCTTTGCGAACGCAAGAAATAATAATGCGATGCTTTTAACTATCAACATCATAGTTATTAACATTTGACTTTATAAAATTCATTAATCACAAGAGATATGTATAATAATAATCCGACCCTAGAAGGTATTGAGAAAAAAGTGGATGAATCAAAACAAGGAGAAGTATTCTTTCAAGCGGATAAAAATGATGGTCGCAAGAAATTTTATATAGAAAGCTATGGCTGTCAAATGAATTTTAGCGATAGTGAAATTGTGGCATCTATTTTAGGAGAGGCAGGTTTCGGTCCTACTCGAAATATGGAAGAATCAGATTTAATTTTGATTAATACCTGTTCTATTCGAGAAAAGGCAGAACAGACGGTGCGTAAGCGATTACGAATTTTTGATAAAGTGAAGAAACAGCGGCCAGGAACGCTTGTTGGGGTATTGGGTTGTATGGCAGAACGCTTAAAGAAGAAGTTTTTAGAAGAGGAAAAATTGGTAGATATTGTTGTTGGTCCAGATGCTTATAGGGATTTACCAGGCTTAGTGGCAGGGGCAGAAGAGGGACATAAAGGCGTGAATGTCTTTTTATCCAGAGAAGAAACCTATGCCGATATTAGCCCAATGCGTTTGGATTCTAATGGTGTATCTGCTTTTATATCCATCATGCGAGGTTGTGATAATATGTGTTCTTTCTGTGTAGTACCTTATACTAGAGGGCGAGAACGAAGTAGAAATGCTTTTACGATTGTGGCAGAAGCGACTAATTTAGCTGAAAGAGGTTATAAGGAAGTAACCTTATTAGGGCAGAATGTAGATTCCTTTAAATGGGAAAATCCAGAAACAGGGAAGGTCGTTAATTTTGCGGAATTATTGATTATGGTGGCAGAAGTATCTCCCGATTTGCGTGTACGTTTTTCGACGTCTCATCCAAAGGATATTACAGATGATGTCTTGTATGCAATTCGAGACCATGAGAATATTTGCAAGTATATTCATTTACCTGTGCAGTCTGGAAATAGTCGAGTATTGAAGTTGATGAACCGTACTTATGACCGACCTTGGTACGAAGCGAAAGTGAATAGAATCTATGAAATTATCCCTGATTGTGCGATTTCATCTGACATAATTACAGGTTTTTGTACGGAAACAGAAGAAGAGCATAAAGATTCTTTAAGCGTCATTAAATTTGCTAAATATAGCATGTCCTACATGTTTTTCTATTCAGAAAGACCGGGTACTTTGGCGGAAAGAAAATACGAAGATGATATTCCGTTAGCAGTGAAAAAACGTAGATTGACAGAAATTATCTATTTGCAGAATGATATTTCTAGAGAATTAAATGCAGCGGATGTAGGCAAGACTTTCAAAGTTTTGATAGAAGGGGATTCTAAAAAATCTGACCAAGATTTTAAAGGTAGAAATTCACAAAATAAAATGATTATTTTCCCTAAAAAAGCAGGCCTAAAAGCAGGAGATTATACTTATGTAAAAGTGCATGCTTCTAATAGTGCTACTTTGAAAGGAGATATAGTGGAGCTTTAAATCTAAAATTGAAAATAATAAATCTAAAATTTAAAAGTAAGGTGACTGCCTGAGGTTTTTTATATGGCGTTTTACTTACTTCTAAATTTTACCTTAGTAATACCAAATTACAGGAATATAGATTGTCAGTTAAAAAACTAATAATTATCCCTTGCCCTAGATCCGTTGTCAATTAATATATACAGTTGGCAACGGATGTAAAGCAACGGATTTGACGAGCTAAATAAAATATTAAATTATTTTTTAATATCAATTTTTTATCTGACGCGCTATACTTTGAGAAAACATCTATTAATTAGAGTCTGTCCGTAAAGTCGATTTTGTTCCGCTCGTAACCACCAAATTTATTTGGTAGGTTCATAAATTACTGACAGTCAATATTTTGAATCAACCAAATAAATTTGGCGATTACGTTAGACACGCAAAGCACAAGTTTAGGGACAGACTCTAATTAGGTGATACAAATCATCTTGGTCTGTCGTTGCAACTTACTCGACATTTGTTAGTGATGGACAAGTCATTAGTAAAGCGTATACGCATGTTGCAGGTGAATTGCACCCTTATCCTTTTGCTATTGAGTTAGCGTTAGATTCAGCTTCACCTTTACCTGCCCCAGAAATTTGTGGAAATAATCAAGATGATGATAATGATGGTCTAGTAGATAATTACGATGACGATTGTTGTGCGCATCTAAGCATTATCCCACAAACTAACTATACTTTACATTATGCAGATAGTGAGCAACCTAATTATGGAGAGGCGACTAATGCTACGGATTGTATATGGGGGCTTAAACAGTATAAATCTATGTCACAAAAGCCTCTATTTTTAGCTTGTTGACCTGTTTTTTTTGATACAACTTACCTTTTAAATACTTATGAATTGAACCACTAGTGGTTCAAATCATAAGTAACTGATAGTTTAATCGAGTGTATTTTTTCGTTAGACAAGGCATTTTTTTTGAGAATAGCCGTGATATTTTAGAAAAAAATAACGCAGTATAACGGAAAAAGACGCCGATTTAAACTGTCAAGGATTTATGACTTGAACCACTAGCTATATTTAAATAGCAGGCTAATTCAAATAATTAATTCACGAGGATTAATGGGCGTGATCAAGAGCATAGATTTTTTATAATAGACTTGTTACTTAGGTATTTAGTTGATAATCAATTAGTTATGCTGAAAAATAAAACCATAAAACCCTCGTAATTCATTGATAACCAGTTCAACAAAATAAACACGATGCCTTCGTTTATACTTTGGCATACCAAAAAACGGGGGGGAACTGGGGTTTCATACTTTTTATAAAGGTAACAAGTCTAATTAAAAATTGCTCTTCGATGATCCAATTTTGGCTTCGTTAGCTACACCTTACTACTTGTTAGTGTATGCTTAACTTAAATTCAATTCACGTCTGAGTGGAAAATGTTTGATTATGTGTTGTCTTAAATGTCACAGAAAGTATATTTTTTAAGATTGTTAAAATTTGCAAGAGAAATGAGAATAATAATTACAAATTGGAGCCTCTTGAGACTTAGGCCTATTATATATAACCTATCAGGGGTTATAAAACTTGCTAGTTTACTGGCCTTATTAAGTTTTAGCCTTCAATCGAAAGCACAGCAGGATTTATCAATTACTCAAATATCTGATGTTGATAGTGCAGGTGTAGGGGATACTGTTACTTTTACAATTACTTTGATGAATGACGGGACAATGGCTGCAACTGGTGTGACGGTTACAGATACGCTTCCTCCTAATATGACCTATATTTCTCATAATGCCTTACAGGGAACTTTTGATCCAGTTACGAAGATTTGGATAGCGGGGCCAGTTGGTGATAGTTCCATAGCAATAGGAGCTACTCATACTTTAGAGATAGCGGCACGTTTAGAGGCATCAGGGGTACACACCAATCATGCACAAGTCTTTACAATGAATGACTTTGATATAGATTCTGCTCCTAATGATAACGTGGTTACAGATGATGATTATGCTACAGCTTGTGTTTCTGTTCCTTTTAAAATATGTACTACTTTTAAAGATACAATTGTTTTAACAGCACCAGATGGTTATGGAAGTTATCAATGGACAAAAGACGGTATCGATATTCCATTAGCGACTGACCAAGAATATAAAGCTTATGAGGCTGGAGATTATACTTTTAATGCACTTAAAAATATGACAACTTGTAGAGATAGTACTTGTTGTCCCATTCAAATAGAAGAAGCGTGTTTTGATTTGGCTTTAGCTAAGAAATTAGCTACTGGACAAATGTCCACAGTTACACCTGGAGATGATGTTACATTCACTATTACTATTTACAATCAAGGAGATTTTTATGCAGATAGTATCTTAATTACGGATTCTCTACCTACTGGACTAACTAATAATTCTGGAATTTGGATAGGAAACGATACCTTATTAACCATCGCAGATGGTGGATTAGTAGCAGGAGGTCTTGCGCCTAATGCTTCTGTTTCTATTGATATTACACTGAATGTAGATACTCCATCTTCGTTAGATAGTCTAGTAAATTATGCGGAGATTAGTTCTGCCGCAGATGTAGGCCAAATAGATGACCGAGATATAGATTCTACACCAGATGCTATTTTATTAAATGATGCGGGAGGTGGTTCTAATACAGCAGCGGACGATGTAATTACAGGAACAGGACTTGGTGCTGTAGGAGATGGTATTGCTGCAACTGATGAAGATGATAATGACCCTGAAGTTATTTATTTATGCCCAAGCATAACTAACCCAATTGCTGCTCAGAATATTTGTTCTGGTAGTATGGTTGATTCGTTAGGTGTGGAAACTACTTATTCTGAAGCAAGTGGCATTTCTTTTGTCTATTTCATGTCTGCTCAAACAGGTACTAATATGTACGATAATGGTATGGCTACAACCATTGGTACTGTAACTGCAACAGATGGGGTCGCAAGTGTTAAGAATATTGCTTTTCCTGCCAACATGACTGGTTCGTCAGTTACCTATTATGTATATGCTATTATTAGTCCTACTCCTGATATGGGAGGATGTCGACCTTTTCAGGAGATTCAGGTAACGGTGGATGACCAACCAGAAGCAGGCAATCAAGCAAGTGCATTAACAATATGTGAAAGTAGTACGACGAGTATTACTTTAGCAGATGAATTAACAGGAGAAGATACAGGCGGCACATGGACAGCAGGTGGTTCAAACCCAAGTGGCGGCACATTTGCAGCAGGAGCAGGAACTTTTGACCCAACGGGAGC
>JBGCFJ010001113.1:0-6706 GCA_045106885.1 Saprospiraceae bacterium | reverse complement strand
ATTTTTTACAACAATTTGAATTCGTGTTTGAATCTTTAAGAACCAACTATTATTTGTTTTTTTTAATGAAATTAAATAGAGTTCAGAATTATATACTGAATTATCAATTTTAAAATTGAAAAATTTCCCAACAAGCTCTTAGTAAGTGATTGTTAAAATTGTTTGACAAAGTGTTACGACTATTGACCGCAAAAAGATTTCAATTTATTTTTTGTGGTGCCGAAGCTACGCTCCTTAAAGGAATTTTGGGTTAATTAATCCTACAGACGGGGTCAGAGCGCTGCTCTTTTAGTAAAAAGTTAAGGAGCGTAGCTTCGAAACGGTCTGTAGGAATTGCGGAGTGTCCATTTTTCCTGTAAGGTGCGTAGGTGCGGCACGATATAGGAATCTTTTTTCGGTCAATAGTTAAGACAACAGTTGAGGAATCTTAGCACTCATTTACTAAAAATTTTAATTACAAATTAGAATTTAAGATAGGATTTTCTACACAACCCCTATCTAGAAAAAGTGTCGATTATATCTATAGAGGTACTTACTTATTACTGCGACATTTCTAACTAGTTGGGTTATTGCTTTTGAAAATTGTTACTTGAAAATTTAAAATTTAAAATTGAAAACTACATAATGAAACTACCTTTTGGCATTTATCAAGGCAAATTTGTTCATATTTCTGAGGTGAACTCAGGTAGAACTATTATTTTGTGCCCTTATTGCCAACAGAAATTAATGGCTAAAAAAGGAAGAATTAAACGGCATCACTTTGCCCATGATGGCGTTGGTTGTACGCAACATTTTGCCGCTAATTTTTTTGATATTTCTAGTAGATTACCCCATAAATTATCCTTATCGGTCTATGCTTTTCAAAAATTAGGAAAAATTCAAAAGTATTACCAAGAGTTAAAATCCAAACAGCAAAATGACAGGACTAAAGCAATAAAAGAAACTCAATTGCTTACTGCTTTAGACACCACCTTGAAAAATTTAAAAAAGAAGGATAAAACAGGAGCGATAGTGGAAATTATGGAACAAGTAAATAGATTTACTAGTCAGAAAATTGCTCCTTTTCCAGCCTTTTATATGATTCAATGGCCACAATTTAAAAATGGATTTACCGATGGCAAAAGGCGATGTAACTATGAAGAGCTGACATCAGATTTACACGAATATTTTTATCCGATTGCTTTTGAACCTTATGTGCAATTCCTAAAAAATTACCATCGCAAAGTAGATGATTACAAAGAGATAGCTACAAAACTAGCTTTGTTTGAAAAGGACTTGGCTTATTTTAAACAATTTGAACTATACTTTATTGAAATAATAGCGGACCATCAAAAAATATATAAAATTGGCTTGACCTCTAGAGGCTTGGAAAAGCGGATGAAAGAAATAAAACAAGATTTAAGTCAATTCTTTTTGTCGATTGAAGTAAAACCACTTTTTCAGGTAAAAGGGTATGCTTTTTTAGAAACTTTTTTTAAACATAAATATCAAGACTGTCAATTAAAAATAGGGCAATTGACAGAATACTTTTCCTTTTCAAAAGCCGCACTTACTTTGATTTTAAAAGATTTAGATTTATTAAACTATCCTAGTCAACCTAAACGAAATCAGCCAGCTTGGATAATTTGGGTTTTCTATAATTTTAGTGGGAAAATATACGGCTATCGAGAGAAAAGCGTTTATGTTGATAATTCTAAGTTCCTATTAACGAAAGTAGAGGCGGAAGAACTAACTGTGCTGATTCAATTAAAAGAAAAAGTCACGATAAAATCTGTGAAGCATTAAGTCGTTACTATATATCCCATTTTACGGGTAGTGCTATAAATGTAAGGCTATAATATTTTATAAACTCAATGTTTCTTATGGGGTTTACTTAGACATAGCCTTACAAATGTAGCACTACCATTTTACGTTCCAAAATAAAGTAAGTAACGGCGAAACAATAACTTGAACATCTAGGATGGTCTCTTTTACTCCTATTTTCCCTTTAAAATCAGTCTTAGTATCAACAATATTCCTTCTTTTAAAGAAAAACTAGAAGCAAAATAAACTCGTCCAGATGACCAACTTATTATTTCGTCGTTACTAAATCAATTTTTAAAAATAAAAACATGGCAAAAAAAAATTATAGCTTAGAAGCAAGTCAGTTGATAAAAGAACATACAATGTATAGCCTAGGTTCTGGGATGATTCCAGTGATTGGTTTAGACATTATGGCGAATACCGCTGTTCAAATGGAGTTAACTAGAAAATTGTGTAAACTTTACCACTTAAAATATCAAGAAGCCCAATTGCGTAGCTTATTGAATGCGTTAGTAGGCTCTACTGCTGCTAGAATCTATGCGATGGGTACTAAGTCTTTACTAAAACTAATTCCTGGTGTCGGCACGATGGTTGGTGGAGTAGTGGTAGGATTGTATGCTGCTGCTTCTACTTATGCCAGTGGAGAGGTATTTAAAATGCATATTGAGAAAGGTGGTACCTTGAATGATTTTGATGCTAAAGCCATGCAGAAATATTATAAGATAAAATTAGAGGAAGGTATGAAGATTATTGAACAGTGGAAGAAAGAACGATGATTATAATGATGAACGATGAATTCGACAGTAGGCAGTAAAGCCTTGATGTTCAATACTGAAATTTTGCCTGAACACAGTTATTTGAACAGTCTCATGAATTCGGTTTCCTGGACGAATTCATCATTCATCGTTTATCGTTCATCATTTGAAAATCTGTTATTTTATCGTTAATTCATTAAACCAAGCAATAATTAGACCCTCAATTTTGTTTTGGAAGCGAAATTATTTTGTAAACCTAGTTTTTCCAATGAAGAAATTCCAATTAGTATTCCTCTTAGTATCCATTTTTAGTTTTGCCAGTTTTGGTCAAAGATTGACGAAAGACGAAATTTTTCAAAAAAATTATAATAAACGCATCAAAAAAGAGCGCTTATATGGGGTCTATATTCCAAAGGATGTACCTGACGCTTTTGCTCAATTGAATCGACTTACTCCACGAGAAGCCAAATCAAATTTTAAATCCGTTCCAGAGGAAATAGCAGTAAGAAAATTGCATTTTAGTTTAGGGCGCTGGATTATTCATAATTGGGGCTTTTACGAAGGGTCTCGATTATCTCATCATTTACGACAAGTGGGCGTGAATCATCCAGACGACCAAGCTAGAGTTATTATTGCTGCTTACCACCGTTACTTGAATAAACAACCACTTGGCGTCAAAAAATTAGCTGAATATTACACCGAAAAGCGAAGAAAAGAATTTGAGGCGAAGAAGAAAAAAGGACAGGTTTTGTCTAAAGAAATTCGGAAGAAAGAGAAGGGGTGAAATAATGATGAACGATGAATTCGGTATATAGAATGAATGATGTTCGGTTATTGAGAGATGGAAATTCGTTGCTTATTAGGGGAAAACGAAAGAAATACCCTACGTAAATTCGTGGGGGAAATTAGTAGCGAAATTCCCCACGAATTATTTTTTAAAACATATAGTATTTGTTGCGTAGGTTATTTTTTGCCAAACTCCTAGACACTATTCTAAAAGATAGCGTGCTTCCAGAACTTGGAATTCTACCCATTACCCACAGAATAGTTTTTAATAGTGTCGAAGCTACGCTCCTTTGAAAAAAGAACTCAAAATAACACCAAAATAGCCCCAAATATGCTACCGACATAAAACCCCTAAAGGCAGGGGTGATTGGTTCTATTAATTTCCGAATCATGCTGGTGAGGACTTGCAGTCCGCAACCTATATTAGCTCGCCTCTGGCGAGTATTAATACATAAAACGTTCGCCAGAGGCGAGCAGTATAGAGGTTGCGGACAAAATGTCCTCACCAGCAGTCTCCATTTTTCAGAACCAATCACCCCTGCCCTAAAGGGGTTAATTGGAGGAATCACCGCAATCTGTTACAATCAGGAAATTTAAAATAAAAAAGAGATTATCTTGACCAGATAATCTCTTTTTTATTGCTTGAATATTTTCCGTTGACCCTACACCGTTAACCGTGTACCATTATTAGTTAGTTTCTTCTGTTGTATACAACTCATCTAAATAGGTTGCTTTATTAGCTTTTGTATAAAAGTCAATACAGCCACCTCTTCCGCTTCTCATGATACTAGCACAAGTACCATCACTTTTCTTATCGTCGTTATGACCTCTTTCTAAGTAACAGTGTCCTAATTCGTGAAAAATAATCATTTCTTTAGAATTGTCAGAAGCAGTAGTCCAAAAATTAATGTCAATAATAACATGGTTAGGTTGATCTAATCGGTGATTACATAATCCCACGGTTCCGTGAGCGTGGATTTTTTCTATGGTACCAGTGATGCCTGCTGTTGCTAAATCAATATTTACACCTCTTTCTGCTGCTGCTTTTTCAAACTTTTCAAAGTAACTCCATAATTCAACATCTACCCCTTGGTATTCTTTACTTAATTGAATTGCATTGTCTTTTCCACAAGCTACTAAGGTAATTAATAAAGAAAATGCTATTGTTCTGATAAAGTTAAAATTAGTCATAATAAGTGGTGTTAATGCTGTTAAAGTGTCTTTTTTGGGAGGGAAAACAAGTTGCTGAAATTTTTAAAATCTTTACCTTAGTATTTAGAGGGAGAAAAAGAAGGGAGGTTATGATGTCACAAATTTTGTAGAAAGGTTAATTTCTTAGTGACAATACAAATATGGGGGGCAATTGGGGTTAAATGCAAAAAAAAACAGAAAAAAGTGCTAAAATATTTTTAAAAATGACAGAAAAATAAAGACTTGTGACATTTTGATAATGAACAACTTTAATCCTCGTTTTTCGACAGGTCTTTCTATTTAATGTATAATAAATTGAAATAGAATCATTTAAAAGTTTAAAATAATGTTCGGAGCATTTAATTAATTCGGTTAAGGAAAGATGTTTGAAGAAATAAAATAAAAATTCTTTTTTTTTGTGACAAAGTTACGGTGGATAATATTTTGATTATTTTAACAGAAAAAAATCACCTTTTTGAATTTCGCTGTTCCCATTTTTCAATTGTAATTTTGCTATATATATATATATACCAGAATCAGCAGGTTTTCCTTGAATATAGCCATCCCAGTTCAAACGACTATCTTTATCGTTATTTTTCATAGCATAAACTAATTGCCCCCAGCGGTTGAATATCTGCAAATGTTGCCCATAATCAATAGTTGGGCCAATAAATATTTCAAACAAATCATTTATGTGGTCGTTATTCGGGCTGAAGACATTTGGGGCAAAAATTGGGTGTTTTTCTAGTACTTTGATTTGACTAGTAATACTCGTTTCGCAACCTAATTGATTATTGACGACTAAAGTATAAGTCGTTGTACTTCTAGGGGAAGCGATAGGATTTGGACAGTCTGAACAAGATAAAAAGGTATTAGGCGTCCAATTATAGTATAAATTGGTGCTTTCTGTAAGCATAGGCATTAGTTGAGTGCTTTGCCCAATTGATAGAATGGTGTCTATTTGCTCTTCTAAAAAAGATAGTTTAGGCGGATTTGCTAAAGTGACCCGTTCTGTTGTCACACAATTATCTCCATCTGTTACATTTAATTGATACGTTCCACTTGATAAATTAGTAAAATAATTTTCACTTTGATAATTTGATTTGTCAAGGGCATATCGGTATGGTGGGATGCCATTCTTTATTTGAACTAATTCAATCATACCATCTTTCTCATCATGGCAGGTTGGAGGATAGGTTTCAATTGAGTCGATAGTAAGTAGTGGACTAGCTGCTATTATTATTTCTTTGGTGGTGCTACATTTATTCTCATCTGTAAGTGTGACCATATAACTTCCCGCCAATAAATCAGCCATTTCTTTACCACTGCCGCCATTTGACCAATGATATTGAAAACTCTGTGGCATCCGCCCACCTTGACCATTAATGGTTACACTTACACCGTTAACGGTATGGCAAGTAATTTCTTCCTGTTGAATAATGTCAATTTGGAGTGGGGGAGGTGCATCAATTTCTAGGTTTTTATATAAACTATCTAATTTATCGAAACCTAAGAATTGGTGAATACCAACTGGTATGTTTAAAATTACACTATCTCCTCGACTCAATAAACTATCTTTTTTTACTACTCCATCTGCTAAAGTTAACTCGTAATGGAAAGGTACTACGCCATCATGTAGTAAGATTTTTAAACTAGTCTTACCTCCTGCACATTTAAGTGCTTCTACTAAAAAATCGACCTCTAATGTACTCGGACAATCAATTATCGAATTAAAAGGATGATTTTTTTCATAAGCATTATTGATACCGTATTCTAAGATAGTCAATTGATTGCCAATATTGACATCTAAAGAGTTGGGAGGCCAGAAATTATCCGTAAAATTATTGATTAATTGAATGCTGCCAATACAACCATTTTTATTTTTAAAACTAAAAAAAGGAAGGTCAATATTCGCTCTGTAGGAAGGATTTTGAATAGGGGTAACTAGCGTAAATACGATATAATCGAAATTAGGCGCTTCTATCGGTTGCTCGATAATGGTATTTAACTGCCAAATACCTGTAAAGGATTTGACGTCTGAAATGTCAAAACTTCCTGCTAGAGCTTTTAAGGTGATTTGACCAGTATTCGTTATGTTGAAAGGTCTTTCTATTGTTTTGTTTGGCACAATAGAAATAAGGAAAGTTGAATCATCTGCAAGAACAGAAATA
>JBGCFJ010001112.1:0-4815 GCA_045106885.1 Saprospiraceae bacterium | reverse complement strand
AAACCAAGGGTCAAGGTCAGCAGCTACTTCGTCATAAATGTAAATCTCTTTATTTTCTAAAACGGAGACCGCTAAAGCAAGTCGTTTTTTTTGCCCGCTTGATAAACGAATATTTGTAAATGCGCCATCCTTATAAGTGGTTTTTTCTTCTGGCAACTCCACTTCTTTCAAAAGTTGTTTCACAGTCTGTTCGTCTATATCTTTTAAGCCATAAATTTTATCAAATAAATGAAAGTCCGCAAAAATAGTAGTGTATAAATTTCTATATTGTTCGTGATTATCAAAGTTAATAGGTACGCCTGCTTTATTTTCGTGGATATTTCGGTCTAAATGGAGATTGCCCTCTTGGAGTAAATAAAGTCCTGTCAATATTTTTAAAAAAGTGGATTTACCAGAACCATTACTGCCTGTTAAAAAAATTAATTCCCCTTTATTAATCGTCAAATTGATAGGACCTACCGTAAAAGCATAGGCACCAGGTTTACCAGGGTATCGGTATCTCACATTCTCTAAAGAAAGGGTTTGATCAAAATCAAGCGTCTCTGTATAATCCCTTGGCAATAAGTCTGCCTCTTGGTTATGGGCAGCTGAGAAAGGAAAATTTTGGGAGGTAGGAAGGGAATACTGCTTCGGTTCATTAAAAATATTTTGCCCCAATACCTGATCCATTCTAGCCTCTAAGTCTAAAATATTCTTTGCGGCACTATCAGCATTGGCAAATCTAGGAATAAAATTTAGAATAGATTCTATCGGGCCAAGAATAAAAAGAATGGCTGCAACGATTCTAATAAGAAGCTCTGGATAATCTTTATAAAGATGAGGAAGTACAAAAATAAGCGCCCCAAAAATAGCGTAAAAAGAGATTTGAGCTAAAGTCAGATTCGCATTATACAATTTGATTGTCTTTACCTTTAATTTTAATTTTTCCTCATTTACTTCCACATAACTTGCATAAACTTCTTCATTTTTTTGTCTATTTATACGAATCTCTTTAAAACCACTTAATAAATTGCTCAATTTATCAAAGAATTCAGTTTCTTTCCTACCAAGTAATCGCCAATTTTCAGCATACATATAGGTATCTTTCGCATAAAAAAAGACACCTGATATTAAACCTAATAAAACTAACATTAAAGCCATAGAAGATAGGTAGCCTATATAGAATAGCATAAAAAAGACCTTAAATACTACTTGTATCGTTCCCACCAATCCAGGGCCTTGATTAGAGATAAAAGAAGCATCTTGTGATGTTCGAGAATAGAATTCTGAAATGCCAATCGTTTCTAAAGTAGATAGTTCTGCCAATCGAATCTTATTGGCTATCCGCTTTCTAATTTCTACAATGGTAGATTCTATGATGAAACAAGACTGATCTAGCACATATCTATTCGCGTATAAAAAAATACTCAAAAAGAGAAAGTATAGTAAAAAAAAGAATTGATTAAGCTCTTCGTTAGGATCAACGATAGCTCCTGCAGCTGTATTAATAACTGCAATAAGCATCGCATTAGATGCTCCGCTCAGCAATGCCAATAGGATTAGCATATTCACGGGATGCTTAGTATTCTCTTTAAGTAACTGAAATAAATCCATAATTTGAAATTAGTCACTAATCAGCCTCTCTGACTTCTATCTATTTTTTGGTTCTTTGACAGTTTTTGCATCCAGATAAAGTAGCTTAGACCTCTGGTCTGAGTAGCAATAACGTACAACTACTCAGACCAGAGGTCTAAGCTACATTTTGCATAAATTGTCAAAGACCCTATTTTTATTTGATGCTATACAATAAACTACTGGTAATACTTGACGGTTACCTTACGTTCCTATTTCTTCTGAATCGAAAACGCATAACTCAATCCCAATAACCACCAAACTTGCTTAGTATCCTCGACAGCACCAAATGCCAATGCTTCTTGGCGATTCCCTCGAAAGCCAATGTCAAAAACTAACCCTAGCCCTTTTACATTGGTCGTTAACATATTATACCAAGTCCAATTAGAAAGGGCTTTGGTATCCGTATAACTGGTAAAAGCGGTTAAGTCTGTTTTCCAAGTAATGCCTTTGAATATGGGGTAGGAATAAGTCAAACGTAAGTTATTCCCAAAAGAAGAAAGGTAAGCATCTTCATCTGATATGACCCAATTATAAGTCGCCGGAGCAATATCTATCATTAAATTGGGAACTGGTTTCCAGGTAAGCCCTACTCCTGCTATGGTAAAATAAGATGGATTATTAAATTTACCATCTAACAAAGAACTTCGATAATAAAGACCAGAACCAAATAACAGTTTCTCGGTTATTTTCCAACGAAAAACAGAGTTAGCTTGAAATATATCATTAGTTGTCTTAAATTTATCTACATCACTTGGTATATCTTTGTCGCTAAATTTTAACCATCCAAGATTCGCTCTATATTCTGTTTTCCAATTCCAGTTCAAATTATCCAATAGCACGAATCCAGTAGAAGAAAAATTGATAGTCGTAGATTTGATACTAGGCGCTGCTCTTAAAAACCAATTTTCGGTATTTACAGCATTCAAACCTATAGAACCCGTAAACGAATTAGACCATCTCGGCCAAGGCAATAATTCATCATCTAATAGCATCACTTCATAGTCTAGTAGTATTTTTTCGGCAGCCATCGCTTCCATATTTTTGGCTATGGTTGCCAATCGTTCTGCTTTACCGTCTCGTTCTGTTTGGAGTTCGGCTTTCGATTTAGTGGTATCCGTTACTTGAGCTGATAAAAGTTGTATGCCAAATAGACATAAGAAGGTGAATAATAGAATTCTCATTTTTGTAAAATTTTGTTATTTTAGAAGGTTTTGTCGTTAGTTGTAGTTGCTCAATGTACCATCGAAACCTGTCCTCGATTTGTCGGGATTTATTCGAGAGGTACAGATAAAATGATTTGATTGATTTTTTAGGGGCGGTTGGTTCTCGTAGTTTTACGGGGTAATTTCCCATTACCTCGTAAATTTAACCAGCAAAATCACGGGGTAATGGGAAATTACCCCGTGATAAGTCCTCTTAAACTTAGAACCAATCACCCCTGCCTTTTAGGATAAGGATTTAATCGCTAGACATTATTCGTTTTAAATGTTTTTCAGCTAATTCCTCTTTTTCTACTTGCGCCCTTTTCTCCTTTTCCAAAACTCTATTAATTGCCGTTAAAAACTGGGCAATAGGTGGTATCATGGTACAATAGTTAATTTTTTTGAAATAATAATTCAACCTAATTCATCACCTCTGTAATAGAAACAGCCGTTCCTAAAGGAGAGTCCCAAGTCTCATAAATTTTCTTAGAACGCCTAACTTTAAGTGCGCCATCCACGCCTTTTTTGTATTTCAAAATCAACATGTGACAATGCGTAACTGAATCATTTTGAGCAATTTGTTTCATCTCTGTTATCTTTCCCGCATCTTCTTTAAAAATATCAACAAAACGGTCTACAAAATCATCGTAGCGAATAGGCTGATGGTCTAATATTACTTCTACTTCTGTATTAGGCAGATATTTTTCAATTAGTTCATAAAGCATAAATGGGTCATTTATATTACCCGGTGCCATGGTTACCATTTCAAAAACACCATCTTTATTCAATTGCCCATCTACTCCTTTGAGTAAATCTTCCACAAAAGTTAATCCGTAAATCCCTGCTGCCGAGTTAAAATAATAATCCATATCAGGCGGAGTTGGCTCAAAAGGGGGATTGGAAAAAATAAAATCGAATTTATCTTTCGCTACTGGCGCAAAAATATCTTCAACATTACCATCTCTAATTTCAAGGTCATCTGCTACGCCATTGACCATTGCATTAAATCCAGTAAAATTTTTAGCTCTTGGATTAATATCTAGACCAATGCCTCTTTTCGCTCCTTTCAATAAACAAAAGATACTAAGCACTCCTGAACCCAATCCTATTTCCAGTATTGATTTACCTTGAATATCCGCCAAGTCCACATAATCCATAAAAAAGATTTGCTCGGGTTGTAGTGGAATGACTTGGTCTTTTCCTTGATATTCAAAAGCGTCTGTTACGATTGGTAAACGAAATTTAGTTGTTATATTGTACTTGCATAGCAAATTTATTAATGCACTTTCGTTTTGCACATTAATATCTTTAGTAATAGCAAATTCTTTTTTATTTGTTTTATTGTGCTCTACTAAGAACAAGGTTCTATTTTTATTCATTTTTATTTATTTGTAAGGGCGAATTCATTCGCCCTTTATTTCTAACGTAATCGCCAAATTTATTTGGCTGATTCAAATTATGGAGAACCAGCCAATAAATAATAAATTTGGCGGTTACATTTTACTTTTAAACCAAAGCAGCCGATACCGCTGCACCATTCTGTTCCACAATTTTTCCATGTTGTAAATAACTAGGATGCAACGGATTTTTAGTAATAATATAATCTCCCATTATCAATGCTGCCATACTACTTCGCAAATAGGTTTTAATCGCATCTTCAGGAGAACAAGTAATCGGTTCTTGTATGTTAAAAGAAGTATTGGTCAAGATTGGAACATTCGTAATTTTTTCAAATTCAGTAATCAACTGATAAAAATCAGGCGACAAATCTTTATCAACTATTTGTACTCTTGCCGTATCATCATAGTGAATCACACTTGGAATTAAGTAGCCTTTATCCTCTTGGACAGATGCTGTTGCCAACATATATAGGTAAGGAGAGTTTTTCTGATTAATCCATTTATCTTCAATTTTAAACCATTCTTGGGCCTTTTCCTTTAACACAACTGGTGCAAGTGGGCGGAAAATTTCTCGTAACTTTACATGTTCATTAATTTTT
>JBGCFJ010001111.1:0-4753 GCA_045106885.1 Saprospiraceae bacterium | reverse complement strand
CCATATAGATGGCTAGAAGATGATCGTGCAGGAGAAGTAGAAGACTGGGTAAAAGCACAGAATACCGTAACTTTCGATTATTTAAATAAGATTCCTTATAGAGATGCTATTGCAACTAGGTATAGTCAGTTGTTTGACTTTCCAAAAATGCATAGCCCTATCAAAGTAGGGGCGTATTATTTTTATTATAAAAATGAAGGCTTACAGAATCAAGCGGTTATTTACAGACAGGAAGGAATAAAGGGTGTCCCAAGTGTATTTATTGACCCTAATCAACTATCTGAAAATGGTACGGTTTCAATTACTATTTTAGGCGCATCTAAAGATAATACTCATTTGGCTTATGCTCAATCTCAAGCAGGTTCTGATTGGCAAGAGATACATATTATGGAAGTGACTACGGGCAAAAAATTACCCGATGTTATTCAGTGGGTTAAATTTTCTGGAGCAACTTGGTATAAAAATGGCTTTTTTTACAGTCGTTTTCCTTCGGCTAAAGATGGTGGAGAATTAAGCGAAAAGAATATTTACCATTCTGTTTATTATCATGAATTGGGAACGGACCAAACGGAAGATATTTTGATTTTTAGAGATGAAGAAAAGCCAGAACCAAATCATTATTGTACGATAACAGAAGATGACCAATATTTAATTCTTTATGCGGCTTTGGGGACGGATGGATATGAATTATTATATAAAAATTTAGCGAATCCTAAAGCTGATTTTGTTAAATTATTTGAGGGGTATCAGCATAAAAATAGCGTATTAAGACACGATGAAGGGAAATTCTTAGTACATACAGACGTTGATGCACCTAAGTATAGCTTGGTGGAGATTGATTTAAATAATCCTAGCCCTGAAAATTGGCGAACGGTCATTCCTGAGAAAGAGGACCTTTTACAAGCAGTTACTAAAGGTGGTGGAAAGTTATTTGCGGAGTATTTAGTAAATGCTACTAGCAGAATTCATCAATTAGATAATCAAGGAAACTTTGAAAAAGCTATTGCTTTGCCAGGATTAGGTTCTGTTGTAGGTTTTTCTGATAAAAAAGAGGTAAAAGAATTGTTTTATTCTTTTACCTCTTTTGTGTATCCTGGAACTATTTTTATTTACGATATAGCAAAAGGGATTTCTGTGCCATTTTTTGAAATGGATTTAAAATTTGACCCTACTCAATATACAGAAAAACAAGTTTTTTATACCAGTAAAGACGGTACAGAAGTGTCTATGTTTCTAGTACATCAAAAAGACTTGATTTTAAATGGAAGTAACCCTACTTTTTTGTATGGATATGGTGGATTTAATGTCAATTTAACCCCTAGTTTTAGTGCTTCTAGATTTGTGTTATTAGAAAATGGAGGTGTTTATGCGATGCCAAATTTGCGTGGGGGAGGAGAATATGGAGAGGCTTGGCATCAAGGAGGGATGCTGCATAAAAAGCAAAATGTATTTGATGACTTTATTGCTGCGGCAGAATACCTTATTGCAGAAAAATATACTTCTGGGGAGCAATTAGCAATTGCAGGTGGTTCAAACGGTGGATTATTGGTTGGTGCTTGTATGACTCAACGACCTGAATTGTTTAAAGTAGCTTTTCCAGCGGTAGGGGTTTTAGATATGCTGCGTTACCATAAATTTACGATTGGTTATGCTTGGGCGGTAGAATATGGTGCTAGTGATGAAGCGGAGCATTTTGCTAATTTATTAAGTTATTCTCCCTTGCATAATTTAAAAGAAGGCGTGATTTATCCATCAACCATGGTCACCACTGGAGATCATGATGATAGGGTAGTTCCTGCACATTCTTTTAAATTTGCAGCTATGTTGCAGCGTTGTCATGCAGGTGAAAACCCAGTATTAATTCGGATAGCTACTGATGCTGGACACGGTGCAGGGAAGCCTACTTCAAAAATCATTGAAGAGCAAGCAGACCAATGGGCCTTTTTCTTCCATAACATTGATGTTACTCCTGATTACAAATATTAACTTAAATTTAGGCGTTAAATATTTGACTTTCAGGTAAAAATAGATGTTATTTACATAGTATATTTTAAATTGATTATTAAACTATTATAAGCATTTTTCAAACAGAACCGAGATTCAATGGATAAAAAGTCAAAAATTCATTTAAAGAATTTAGATCAAAAACTCACTTTATTATTAAGGGATTTAAAAACGTATACGGATGCTAAATTGAATGAGCAGCCAAGTGATTCGGAATGGTCTGTTTTGCAAATTATGCAACATTTAATGAAAGCAGAAGCTGGTTCGGTGAGTTATGTGCAAAAGAAATTGAGTTATGAACCAGAATTAGCGAATGCCAATGTCTTATCTAGCTTTAGGTCGGTGTATTTGAATATGGCATTGACTAGCCCTTTCAAAATCAAAGCCCCTGCACAAATTAGTGGAGACGCCTTATCAACGAATCTTACATTTTGGGAAGTAGCGAAACAATGGAAAGGGCAACGAAATGAATTAAATACCTACTTGGAAAGCTTACCTGAAGATTATTTCATTAAAGATTTATACAAACATCCACTATCTGGTAAAATGACTTTATCGAGTATGTTGTCTTTTTTTAATAAACATGTAGACCGCCATACTCGTCAAATTAAGCGAACGTTAAAGAAAATTGATGCGGTAAAACAAATCTAATCTTAGTATGGTTCTTTATTTTTACATGGAAAACACTGCTTTTAGTAACGGATAAAAAATAAGTTGGACATTTATTATTTAATGCCCCACGAATTTATTACCCCCACGAATTAAAGTTTTTCAAAGCTTGCTCCGTAAATTGAGCTATATTTTATTGAGATTTTATTTTTAATTCGCAACTGATAAAATTGACGAATTTATCGTTCATCATGCCTACTTCATCGTTCTCCCAACCTTATTTCCTAAACTCATAATAATACTCTCCATCGAACTTCTCATATACGCCACCAAGCATTACTAAGCCGTTCTTATCACCTAAAGCTGCTACCACTTCATCAATGTTTTCCACAGAACGGTCATTGATAGAAGTAATAATAAATCCTAATTCCATATTTGTCTCTTCAATGAGGCTATTTTTATAAATACTTTTTACATAAACGCCAGTTGTTTGGAAACGCTTTTGTTCCGCTCTCGTCAAATTTCGCAATTCAAAACCCAAGTCTTCTAAAATTTTTCCTTTTCTAGCGTTTACTAATTCTGTTGTATTGCCTCTATTTTTTAAAACAATAGTAGTTAATTTTCTAACACCGTCTCTAATAAATCCAACTTTAATCTTATTGCCTGGTCTATAGCGAGCAACTTGCTCTTGCAATTCAGGCATAGAGTTAGTTGCTACGTTATTAATTGAAATAATGACATCATCTTTTTCCATACCAGCGTCATCTGCACCACCACTTGTTGTAATGGCAGTAATTAAAACTCCCTCTACATTTTTAAGACTTAATCGCTTCGCAGTATTATCTGTAACAGCAGCGATACTTACGCCTAAAATACCTCTTTGTACCACCCCAAAATCACGGATGTCTCGAATGACTTTTCTCACCAAATCAGCGGGAATGGCAAATGAATAACCTTCATATTTTCCAGAACGAGTAATAATCGCAGTATTAATGCCAATTAATTCTCCATTGGTATTGACTAAGGCCCCACCACTATTGCCAGGATTGACCGCAGCATCTGTTTGGATAAAAGATTCAATGGAATAGGCATCTTCTAAAATGGAGATATTCCGACCTTTGGCACTAACGATTCCTGCGGTTACGGTAGATTCTAAGTTAAATGGATTGCCAACGGCTAATACCCATTCGCCTGTTTGTAAAGAGTCAGAATTACCGAAAGGTAAAAAGGGAAGCTCCGCGCTATTTATTTTTAAAAGTGCTAAATCTGTAGAAGGGTCTGTGCCTACCAATTTAGCGTTAAATTCTCTTTTGTCATGAAGGGTTACTCGAAAAACTTTTCCTTCTTCAATTACATGGTTATTAGTGACAATATAGCCATTAGGGGAAATAATAACACCAGATCCCGTAGATGCACTCAGACTTTCCCAGAAATAATCACCTCCTTTGGAGGATTTAATATTAACGACAGCAGGTGTTGCATTACTAGCTGCAGCAATAAAATTTGTGGGTGAAGCGGAAATAAACCGTCGTTGCGTTTCACCAGATAAAAGCTCATCCGTATAATTAGTATACCTAGCGGGAATTGTTTCTTTGATTATTACTTCCTTAGGCGTGTCTATCATTCGATATAAACCTACCGAAAAAACAGCGCTTATCATTGAAGCAGTTAATGCAATCCAAAAAGTCTTCATATTTCTCAATTTTGGCTAAATCTAAGTTCGTCTTTTACTAAAATTCGGTTTTGTTTTTCTGCATAATACTAAAACAAAATAGTTGTTAATGTTTTTGTTTTTCACATTAATAAAACAATTTATTTTAAAAATACAAATTTATATTAGTTTAACCAACTTTTTTTAGGAATTAATAATTTATTTTATACAAGGGGTAGTTTTAGAACGAGTTTTTATAGATTATAGTTTAGTTTTTTTTGTAAATCCTAAGACTCAAAGTAGAATATTTTACCAACTATTAGGGTATTTAAATCACAACAGCAATTCTAAGTGAAAAGAACAAAATAACTTACCCCATTAAGCTTGTTCTTTGTCCGTCTAAAAAACTAAAAAAAAGAGTCCGTACCAAAGGGTATGCACTAATTTTTTTAATTTCTTAGCCGAAAAAATAACTGCGCTTTCTGGAGC
>JBGCFJ010001110.1:0-2077 GCA_045106885.1 Saprospiraceae bacterium | reverse complement strand
TTTATAAAATATTATAGCCTTACATTTATAGCACTACCGCATAATTAATAGGGTAGCGCTTTCCAAAAGAAAGATTATCCAATAGTAGATTCTGCTGAAGCAGGATTTTAGATGTTTAAAATGGGAGAATAGGTATTTGGAAACCATACACTTTTTAAGAACGCCGCCTTTGGTGGCTAAAAATTGGGGCTTGGGGTAGGGAATTCTTTTTTCCGTACGAAGTGCGTGACTCAGTAAAAGGTGTATAGTTTCAAGGTAATTAGTAGCCCACCTTTTTACTATGAGATTTATCTTCTATTTTTGTTGGCTTAATCCAAGAATACGTTATATCATCATGCCAGAAATACCAAGGTTCCGCACCACCAAAATATCCGACCCTCGCTTTGAAAGCGATAATCTTCGCTACCTCACCGTTAAAACACCGAACCTAAAAGGAAGAGGCAATATCTGTGTATTTGTTCCTGAAAATGTAGTAGCGACTGATTTACCGATTGCTATTCTTTTACATGGGGTTTATGGTAGTGCCAATTCGTGGTCAAGGCAAGCAGGCGCACATTTAACAGCCCAGCGATTAATCGACGAAGGAAAAATGCGCCCGATGATTTTAGCTATGCCTTCCGATGGATTATGGGGAGATGGCTCAGCTTATCTAGCCCACAATGGGTACAACTTTGATAAATGGATAGTGGAAGATGTCGTGGATGCCGTTAAATTAAATATTCCGCAAGCTGCCGACTCCAATGCTTTATTTATTAGTGGTTTGTCAATGGGCGGTTTTGGCGCTTTAAAATTAGGGGCAAAATATCCTGAAAAATTTAGGGCAATTGCAGCACATAGTGCAATTACTTCCTTGAAACAAATGGAATTATTTGTAGAAGAACCCTTGACCGCTTACCAACAGGTATTGGAAAAAAATGAAGCTGTTTTTTTAATGCTACAAAGCAATCAAGACAAGTTACCACCTGTTCGATTTGATTGTGGGAAGGAAGATATTTTGATTGAGCATAATCGAGTCTTGCATCAGCAATTAAATACTGTGGGGATTCCTCATGTTTATCAAGAATTTGAGGGGATTCACGAATGGGCTTATTGGGAGCAACACTTACCTGAAAGTTTGCTTTTTTTTGAGGCAAATTATTGAGGTTATCAATTAATGAATGCTCCATAGTTGATTGGATTTAATTAAAAGAAAACTTAATGGGTAAAACGACTCGTCGAATAAATGGACTCATTCATCAATAAAATAAACCTACCAACTAAAAATAAAAATAAATTGCCTACCGTAAGCAACCATTAAAAAAAATGGGCGTCTTTACAACTAAATGGTCTCTTCGACCATCTTCCTTATAACTTCAGTCGATTTTACACAACTTTCAGTCAAATTTTATAGGATTAGTACGTGCCTTATAATGAATTGTCCATTATAAAGTTAGACCACTGTTTGTCAAAAATTGAAATCACCATACATATTAATTATTTCACCTAAATCTCCGATTGACTACGGAGCTAAAATTTGTTTTTTTATGAAAACGCCCGACTTTTTTAGACTGTTCTGTACTGTTTGTTTAATCACTTGTTTATTTTTTACGGTTGATGCCCAACGGAAAGATGTTTTATTGACTAATAGCCAAGCTTTTGAAGTAGAAGCTTATAAGGACATTGATGGCACTCCTTATTATTTTGCCGAATGACACGAAGGAAAGGTATATGGGGTCGGCGATGAAGCGGATACACCAGATACTTATTTATTAAATTTTAATGGCTATACTAAGAATTTAGAAGTTCGAAAAGGAGACCGTTTTATTGCTTTAGACGAAAAGCATTATAGTAAAGTTGTTGTAGAGACGAATGAAGAGGTTTCACTTACATTGCGCCAGCCATTTATTTTTTGGATTTGAATACGGTGGTTTTGTTCGTCAATTTCTACTATTTATTGTTCCTTAGTAGTCCGTCAAGATGATAGTGTCGGGTTGTATTTGGATGAATTTTGAAGTTGTACTAGGCAAAAAACGCAGACATAGCCTTTGCTATGGCGAGTATTTTTAACGACGTACAGCTTTAAAAGTCGCCAAATTAC
>JBGCFJ010000111.1:0-2427 GCA_045106885.1 Saprospiraceae bacterium | reverse complement strand
TTGGATGTTTAGTATTGAGCGCCTTTCTAATGGTTGAATACCACCATGCACAAACCTCTTCTTCTTGGTTATTCTTTTGGTACTTTTGAAATAATTTTCCTGTTTTATCATCTGGAAAACTATATAATCCCTGTGTATTAGGGCTTGATTTTATATCATTATATAATCTTTTCATCGGATATCCCTCACTTATGTACCCAAAACGCTCTACAATAGACAAAACCGATTTATAATTACTTATCTCCCAATCAGGCACTTTACCAAATAAAGTATCTAATGTTTTAGCTTTAGACCGTTTAGCTTTCACTTCTATTTTCCCCATAAAATCAGGGGTTTTTAAGTTGTTTACCTGAATTCCTAAAGCTGCTTCTAAAGTATCCCCTACATCTTTAGGATTATCCACCAAAGGTGATACACTTTGAATCCAACCACTTGTTTTAAGCTCCCCTAATTTCTTTTGAAGTAGCGTTAATATTTCTGTTTCGCCTGAATATTTTTTAGCAAATTGAGTGAAGTTTTCTAACTGTCCTTCAACGGCAGAAAGAGGTAAAACAATTAAATTCTTATTGAGTATGGTAAAATAAACAAGGTCTCCCGTCGTAGCATATTTAGTTAATGCATATACCCAAAACCTAGGATCCCCACTTTTGGTTTTGGGTCGGTAATAGCTAACTTTCTTTTCTATTATTTCTCCTTGATAAAAGATAACTGCTTTTCCAATTATTTTATCTCCTTGATTTAAATTCGCATAATCAGCTATTTCTCCTTTCTGTAATAAATATCTAATACCGTCCGAAGCATCAATTATAGATTTCTCTATCATTGTTTTTGTTAATCGAATATAGGTATATTCTTCATCAAAGGCATCCGCTAATTTTGATAAATACTCAGATTCCTTTTCATTAGGTAAGAAATATTGATTCATTTGTCCTTTTTTAGTCAACAAAGTTAAAGAATAACTGACCAATTAAAAGCAGAATCCAACATTTAAAACGCTTTACAAAAACAATCCCCTATATTTGTTAACAAAAACAACAATGCTCATTTCTTTCTTACTAACTATGCTATTCAATCAATTCAACGTTAGTCAACCAATTCAAAATGAAAAATACGTAGTCGATAATTTCAATACAAATCTAACACAAAATTGGAAAGGTAGACATGCTAATTTCGAGGACATCTACCAAATCAAAACCGAAAACAACAAGCAATTCCTCTCCGCAAAGTCCATTAATTCAGATAATCTAATTGTCAAAAAAATTGAGGTAGATTTAGTAGAATATCCGTATTTAAACTGGAAATGGCGAGCGCATCATTTACCAGAAAATGGAAACGAAAGCGTCAAACAATATTGTGATGCAGCGGCCTCCGTTGCAATTATTTTAAATACCAACCGCTTTTTCCCAAAAACGATTAAATATTCTTGGTCAACTACTTTAAAGAAACATAGTGTAACCGAAAGTCCTTTTGCCTTTTGGCCTGCCCAATGTGATGTTAAAATAGTACAAAGTGGGGCAGAAAATGTAGGGCAATGGCAAACCGAAAAAGTAAATGTTCTAGCGGATTATAAAAAATTCTATAATTTGAAGGAAGTGGATTCCAAAATGGTCTATGCTATTGTTATTATGACTGATTCTGATAATACACAGACCCTATCAGCAGCGGATTATGATGCTGTTTATTTTTCTAAAAACTAAGCCTATTGGAGAATGAGATTTATGAGTTTATGAGAGTTATAGGTTAATGAGTCTAAGTAATCCGACAAAAATAAACGAACATTTTTTACTTTGACGAGCATCGCTTATTTTCACCACAGAGGAACGGAGTACACAGAGGGCACAGCGTTTTTTTGACGAGTATAGTTTAATTTGTTAGCAGAAAGTTGTTAAGGGATTTGGCAAAAAATAACCTACGCAACAACACTATATGTTTAAAAAAATAATTCGTGGGGCTGGATAATTCGTGGGGGAATTTCGTTACTAATTTCCCCACGAATTATCCAACCCCACGAATTTACGTAGGTTATTTTTTTCGTTTTCCCTTACAATAAATATTCAATAATTCGCTCCTCAAAATTAAAAGTACTTAAGTCTGCTAATCCCAATTCATTGACGGCTAATTGAATCAATTCCTTTTCTGTTAAATTAGTAGTCTTTATTTTATTAGCATAGAAATGCCCTGCGGCAAGCATCGCTTCTAGCGGAATTAAACCAATTAATTCAGAACCTGTTATATTGGCACTATACTTTTTTGCTGCTGATTTACAAGCTTCAAAAGCCTCATGAATACCCGTTACTTTAAAGTTCGTTAAGTTCATAGAAACCTGCGCTTTGCCATATTCCTCGATATACCAACCAATAGCTTTTAAGGATTTACATTGACCGGGAATGCGTACTTTTTCTCCATTTTCTTTTTTTATAACTTTAC
>JBGCFJ010001109.1:0-2643 GCA_045106885.1 Saprospiraceae bacterium | reverse complement strand
ACCATTTATACCGCCTTTTTCCCTTCTAAGAAACTCAAAAAATGCGTCCATAATCCATTATGCAAGCATTTTTTGAATTCCTTAGAAGAAAAATTGACTGGTCTAACTGGCTAATTATTTTCTCCACTTTGCCTAAGTAATGATTTTTCTTTAAAGAGGGAGGAATGAAAAAAGACCTGCCAAGCATTATTTAGCTTGTGTAGAAGACACCACTATTACGATGATGACCCAAGAAGATGAAAATGAGTTATTCAGACGTTTTCCTAGGTTTGAACGCTTGTCTAGGATGGCTTTAGAAGAAGAATTAGCAAGAAATTTTAGTGACCTTTATGGTTTCTTCTCCCGAAGAACGGTATTTAAAATTATTAAAAAATAGACCTGATTTATTGGATAGAGTGCCCCATTATCAACTAGCCAATTAAGTACCCAATCAAAATTAAACGACACATTTTATGAAGGACTCTCTAAGCCTCCCATCCGCTAAAGCGGCTCAGAAGTTTACACTTCTTCATGTTCTGCGGCGTTAAAAATTATCTCCGCAGTTAGGTTATGCAGAGAATGCAGCCCATCCGTAAACGGTTTATCTTTAAGTAGAGTTCGGAAAAGAATTATGCGAAAAGCAATTGAGGCTAAAATAAAGAAGGTTATTCAAAATTGGCTATAGCTGAGCGAAATAGCTGGATTTTTGACCGTCAAAAAAGTATCGAAAAACAGACAAAAGTTAAATTCCCACCCTAAATCATTTTTTTATTCATCAATTCCCCCTAAACTTGTGGACTTTTTGAGGGTTATTAATAAGTAATTGTCAAAAATGGCTTAAAAAATGCAGTTTTAGAACTGATTGTTCTAAAGTCTGACGGTTGATAGTCCGTACAGACTGTCTAACTTCTGACCTCTAAAAATAAATAATGACTAACGAAACTAAAGTCGGTCTTTTAGCAGTAATTACCATCATTGCCTCGGTTATAGGGTATAATTTCCTAAAGGGCATTAATTTGGTCAATGCGCCTAACCTGCTTTATGCTAAATACGAAAACGTAGCCTCTTTGACGGTTTCTGCCCCGATTATGATTAACGGATTACAAGTAGGGGTGGTAAAAGATATTTACTTCTTAGATGATTTGCAGACGATTGAAGTAGAGATGAATATCGAGCAAGATTATAAAATACCAAAAGATGCGGAGGCTATTATTACGAGTTTAAGTATCATGGGAGGGACGGCTATTAAAATAAAATATAATAGTATTTGCAGTGGTCCAGATTGTGCTCAAAGTGGCGATAGACTGAATGGTCGAGTAGCAAGTGCATTAGAATCTTTTATTGGACAACCAGAAGAAATTGACCCCTATTTTAATGGATTAAAGAAGAATGTACGCCCAATTGTTGATTCTTTAAAAGCGGGTTTAACCGACCCTAATTCGGATGATGATATAGCTAAGAGTATTCGAGATATAGCCATTGTTTTAGAAAATTTGAAGGCGACGACTGCAAATATGAACAAAATTATGGCAGCAAATGCTCGACCCATCAATAGCGTGTTAAAAAATGCAGAAACCTTTTCTGGTAACTTAAATGAAAGTAACCAAAGCATCAAAGGAATTATGCAAAACACGGATTCTTTGACGGCTAAATTTGTGGATTTAGAAATAGAAAAGACTTTAATTGGAGCGAATGATGCAATCGCCAGTTTGCAAACAACCATGGCGTCAGCAGATAAAGCCGTTGGGCAATTAACGAATTTATTAGAAAAAGTAAATAATGGAGAAGGGGCAATTGGAAAGCTAATGACAGATGAAAGTATCGTTACGAAATTTGCGGCTACTGCGACTCGTTTAGATTCTGTAATGACGGATTTTCAAGACCGACCTTATCGATATATGCCTTTAAAAAGCAGACGGCGCGTGAAGAAATTGGATAGATTGGATGCTAAAGCGGCGGCTGGTAATTAATTTAGACCTTGGAGGTTTTCAAAACCTCCAAGGTCTAAATTAATTACGATGAATCATTCATTGTTGACGGGTGCATCTCAAAATGTCGCATTAAAATTAATTGGACATTAAAAGTAGCTTAGACCTCTGGTCTGAGTAGGTATGCTAAGGCTACTCAGACCAGAGGTCTAAGCTACGAACGATAATTTGAGATGCGCCCTTGTTGACAATTAACAGCTATTTAACAAGTACATAACAGTTAAACAACAGTTAATATAATGGTATAGAATATCTTTGTTTTTAAAAAGAAATTATCAAAAAAAATAGCCATTGGTGCATCTTTTTTCCAATTATTGCATCTTTAAAATAGGATTACAAAATACACTTTAAAAGAATTCACCAAAACCCTTATTACATGAAAAGGAATGCCCCTTTTTTTCTGTTACTAGTTGCTGTCATCTTTAGTACAACGACCTTTCTAACCGCACAATCTGCCGCTACACTTACAAAAATAACACAAGTCGAAAACGGTTTATCCAATTATCACCAAATCAAAGGCGAGCCTACTTGGACCATTGCCGAACGAATGGAACATTATGGAGTACCAGGCATGAGTATCGCAGTTATTCACGATTATAAAGTGGTTTGGACCAAGACCTATGGAGTGGTAAATAAGGAAACGAAAATACCCGTTAATGAAAATACGCTGTTTCAA
>JBGCFJ010001108.1:0-6398 GCA_045106885.1 Saprospiraceae bacterium | reverse complement strand
AAGCAGAACAGCAATACACCCAATTTTTCACCATGAAAATGGGTGCCATTTTAATTGGACTAGGTTTTCTATGTTTCCTTATCCCCGCAGCAGCATTTGCGGCAGCACTGGGCATCATCGTTTTAACCATCGGAGAAATCTATTATATGCCTTTCGCAAGTGCTTGGGTCGCTAGTCGAGCAAGTGATGCCAATCGAGGACAATACATGGCTTTGTATACCATAGCTTGGGCAACGGCAAGTGTCATCGCTCCTTCTGCTGGTTTTCTAATGATAGAACAATTGGGTTTCAACGGTTTATGGCTTATTTTATCAACTATTGGTTTTTTAGGCGCATTAGGGTTTTGGCTATTAGGCAAGCAAGTAGAAAATGGTACTAAAATAACGAATATTTCCAGTTAGGTCATTCAATATTCCAATTAAAAAAAATAAGCCCGTCAGAAAACTTAAAGGCGACTCATTTCATTCTACAATAGGTAAATCTAAAAATTGGCATTAAGTTAGTTTAAAGTATTCATCAAGTTAACATCGTAAAATATTACAGCTACCCTATTAAATCACCCAACAAAAGATATCAAACATGTTCGACGATAGTAAATTTAAACAGCTCATTGGGATTCCTTTATTATTAATATTTGTCTGGATTTTAGGTGGTAGATTAATAGAAAATTTGTCTGGTACAGGTGGTACGCCCATGATTGTTTTAGCGGTCTTGATAATTTTAGTGATTTTAATGCTGTCTTTCAAACAATTACGAAGTTAGGCGCTTACCCAAAATTTAAAACCAACAAATTGTCGATAATTTAAAATGTCGATATTTATTAATCTCAAATTCAACTTCAAATTCCCGCCGAAGGTGGTTTAAAATTGAAAATTTGAAATTGAAAATTGAAAATTAAATTTTACTTAGGGCTCTTACAAGTTATTTTCGGCGCAAATTTGGCAAAAATTCCTTCTAAGACATTGATAGTCAAGAGGTCGTAAGTCAGACCGAAAATTGAAATTTTCTGTCAGATGTCAGACTTATGACGAGTGCCAAATCTGACATCTGACAGTTATCGAAGATAACGGTCTGACTTCTGACCTCTATGGTACTGGCTTCGCCAGGTTAGGGATTTAGCAAAAAATAACCTACGCAAAAATGCTATACGAGTTTAAAGGAATAATCCGTGGGGTTAAACAATCTGTGGGGAAACTTCGCTAATAATTTTTCCCCACGGATTTTTAAGCCCCACGGATTTACGTAGGTTATTTTTTTCGTTTTCCTTTAATTATAGATAATCATAACGCTCTTCTCTAAAAGGACGCACCTCAAATTGTCGTTCGTATCTTAAACCTCTGGTCTAAAGCTTCTTTTAATGCGACATTTTTAGATGCACCCCTCTAAAACTAAATTTTTTGTAAAAGCATCATTAAAAGAAAGCCTCCTTTATACCTTTACACCTCTGTACCTTTACACCTTTATACCTTTACACCTTTACACCTCTGTACCTTTACACCTTTACACCTCTGTACCTTTATACCTTTATCCCTCCTTACCTTTGTACCTCGCTACCTTTTCCTTACCTTTGGCATAGAAATCACCAAAGCTCACCAAGATGTTTAAGAATTTTAAATTTAAT
The DNA here is from genome assembly GCA_045106885.1 of Saprospiraceae bacterium. Taxonomy (GTDB): domain Bacteria; phylum Bacteroidota; class Bacteroidia; order Chitinophagales; family Saprospiraceae; genus JAFMDF01. The sequence continues at coordinate 4,777 of JBGCFJ010001108.1, read as the reverse complement.
GTAGCTTTTCGCCAAATATCATTGGTAGCAGTCATGTTGGCTTTTTTTTACTGCATGTACTACACCAATTTCTATGTAACCACTTTCATTTTATTGGTCATAGCAATTATTCTTTTTTGGGACACCATGAATTATATGGACAAAACCAATGAAGATTTTCGAGCTTTTTTGATGGGTATTCAGTATGAAGATTTTTCAGCGACTTATTCAGGCTATCATAAAGGGTCTTCTTTTGGAAAATTATATGAAGCTTTTAATCTAATAACGACTAAATTCCGAAATATTAAGGCGGAAAAAGTGGCCAATCATCAGTATTTACAAACGATTATTGAACATGTAAGTACTGGTTTGCTTTGTATTAATGAAGAGGAAGAAGTGGTGTTGATGAATAAAGCCTTAAAAGAATTACTTAGAAAACCATATTTAAAAGATTTTGCTGCTGTAAAAAAAATATTCCCTGAATTACATGAATTAATTTCAGGATTGGAAAGTGGTCAGAATGAAATGATAAAAATGACCGTGCAAAATCGGCTCTTAGAATTATCGGTGAGTGTAGCGGATTTTAAATTAAGAGAAATCCCATATAAATTAATTTCCTTTCAAAATATTCAAAAAGAATTAGAAGAAAAAGAATTAGATGCTTGGCAAAAATTGATTCGAACATTGACCCACGAAATCATGAATTCAGTGACGCCTATTACCTCCTTAGCTTCCTCCATTAATAGTTTAATTGCCGATAGTAGTAAAACCTTAGATGCAGAGGAAATGGAAGATATTCGAGATGGGATTTATGCCATTCAAAAAAGAGGAGAAGGCTTATTGCACTTTACCGAAACTTATCGAAGTTTAACCAAAATTCCACCACCAAAATTCCAATTAGTAGAAGCAAAGCCACTTTTAGAGCGCATCCATATCTTATTCAAGCCCGTCTTAAAAAAATATGGCGTTGACTTAAATTTAAAATTCCCATCTAATATGGTGGTTTTTATAGCAGATGTGGAATTGATAGAACAAGTCATCATCAATTTACTTAAAAATGCCATTGAAGCGGCCAGAGAAGTCAACAATCCAGCAATAGAAATTAGAGCCATCAAAACCAACGAAGGAAAGACTTTTATAGAAGTACAAGATAATGGCAAGGGAATTCCGCAAGATGTCTTAGATAAAATTTTTGTTCCTTTCTTCACCACCAAAAAAGAAGGAAGTGGTATAGGCTTAAGTTTATCCCGTCAAATTATGCGCTTACACAAAGGCAATATTGAAGTTAATTCGGTAATGGGAAAAGGAACAGTGTTTACGTTGAGTCTGTAATCCCTATTATCAAGTAACTTCCCGTTACTTGATAATTTCGGGCAAACATTAAAATTCATCAAGTAATAGGAAATTACTTGATGAAAACAGTTCACCTAGTTAAGATTTTAATAAAAATTTGAGAATCAAAGAATAAACTTATATATTGACCAAATAGTTAAGAAAATTACAGACATGACCTTTTCAAAGGTAAATTACGGAAAAAATCACATTAAGGATTTAGCAAATAAAAAGCTACACATTTGGTCTGTCCTTTTTCCTTTTAGTGGCGTTATTTTTTTTGATAATAGCCCTGCTATTCTAAAAAAAAATGCCTTCCTAAAAGAAAAAATTACCAACCCAAATTTGTATAGTTTTTTAATTTCTAAACCCTTGGCAAAAATTACTTTATTACTAAGCTTATTCTTTCATATAAGCTGTAGTAAATCTTTTAGTCAATTAGATGCTCCGACTGCGGTTACACAAGATAGCATCATTCCTTCCAAAAAAGACTATCAAGGCTATCGACTTAAAGTTACGAATATCCAAGTACTCAAAAAGAAAGGCAATCAACGTAAGATTAGTTGTACCTTAATCAATACGGGGCGAGAAAAAGTGAGAACCCCATTAAGTAGTAGCGCGCCTAACTTGGTGATAAAATATGATAAAAGTCTCGCAGAAAATGGATTAATAGCTTACCAAAATAGTCTAGAAAGAGCTTTATTAAAAAAGAAATTTACGTTAGACGCAGGTAAGATTGCTAGTAGTTATGAACTAAAATTTAATATTTCTAAAGAAGTTTTAGCAGCGAATGAAGCCAAAGAAAATAAAGCCGTCAAAAATAAAAATTCAGACCAATCGGCGCCCGTACTTCCCTCCACTAGTATTTACGATGAAGCGCTTTGTCCTGACCTCCAAGTGGATACCTTCTTTGTCTTAAAACGGTCTAAAAAAACAGTAGAATTAGGCTTTAAAATCACCAATTATGGTCAAGGACCAGCAGCCATGTTTGGAGAAACTTCTGAAACAGAAGATAATGTAGCCATCAGAGCTTTTGCTTCTGGTACGCCCAAATTATCAAGAGGAGATTTGGTGTTGGGTGGCGCTTTTATTGAAGGTGGTATGGCAGATAAAAATGGGGTTTTGATGCCCAATGAAAGTTTTTCAGGGTCGTTTGTGGTAGAAACTAAGAAAAAAACTAGGTATATGCCCTATTTCATCCTTTCGATAGATGCTTATCAAGGATTATGGGAATGTGATGAAACGAATAATGTGCAGCCCTTGCTGGATAGGAAATAATTAGAGTCTGTCCGTAAACTTGTGCTTTGCGTGTCTAACGTAATCGCCAAATTTATTTGGCTGATTCAAAATGTTGACTGTCAGTAATTTATGAACCTGCCAAATGAATTTGGTGGTTACGAGCGGAACAAAATCGGCTTTACGGACAGACTCTAATTAGGCGCTTACGCAAAATTTAAAACCAACAAATTGTCGATATTTTAAAATATCGATAATTGTTAATCTCAAATTCAAATTTAAATTCCCGCCGAAGGTGGTTGAAAATTGAAAATTTTAAATTAAAAATTGAAAATTACTCAGTAACTTTCTCTTACCTTTGCGGTTTATTAGAGATATAGCAAAAAATGATAGACTAACTAATCGCAATTGAAATGACTTATTTAAAGTCTAAATGATGGTAGTTGATTGATTTCCCAAGTCCTTCATTCCTTAAGAGCTTGTTGAAAATTTATCTTTCGGGCTAAAAAAGCGTCTTTTTTATCTCCAAAAACAAGCTCCCAACAAGCGCTAAATAATTCAATCTTTATACTTACTAAATACCACCAAATAATGTCCGTAGAAACAACTACTTTAAAAACAATCGCTTTAAATGATAAACACATTGCACTAGGTGCTAAAATGGTACCTTTTGCAGGTTACTCCATGCCCTTGCAATATGCTGGATTAATGCTCGAACACAAAGGAGTCAGAGAAGCAGTAGGAGTGTTTGACGTTTCTCACATGGGGGAATTTTTTGTTCGAGGACCACAAGCATTGGCTTTGATTCAAAAGGTAACGAGTAATGATGCGGCTAAATTAGAAATAGGTGATGCCCAATATTCTTGTTTTCCGAATGCCCAAGGCGGTATAGTGGATGATTTATTGGTTTACCGAATGGCAGACGAAGAATATATGCTAGTCGTCAATGCTTCCAATATTGAAAAAGATTGGAATTGGATTAATCAACATAATGATATGGGGGCGGAACTAGCCAATCCATCTGATGAATATTCGCTTTTTGCGGTACAAGGACCATTAGCGACCCAAGTTTTGCAGCGTTTAACTGATATAGATTTAGCGGCTATTAAATATTATAACTTCCAAGTTGGGACCATGGCAAATCTTCCAAATATCATTATTTCTGCCACAGGTTATACAGGCGCAGGCGGTTTTGAATTATATGTTAAAAATGAAAATGCTATTGCCCTTTGGGACGCTGTGATGGCAGCTGGTACGGAAGAAAATATTCAACCTGTTGGTTTAGGCGCTAGAGATACGTTGCGCTTAGAAATGGGGTTTGCCCTTTACGGTAATGACATCAATGATACGACTTCTCCACTCGAAGCAGGCTTAGGCTGGATTACCAAATTCACTAAAGACTTTATTAATTCTAAGGCTTTATTAGCGCAAAAAGAAGCGGGTCTTACTCGAAAATTAATCGGTTTTGAGATGTTAGAAAGAGGCATTCCTCGAAAAGATTATACGATTTTAGATGCCGAAGGGAATGAAATTGGCGTGGTTACTTCTGGTGGGCAATCGCCTACTTTAAGTAAAGGGATTGGATTGGGCTATGTGGCTAAAGGGAATACTCGAAAGGGGACGGAATTGTTGATTCAGATTCGGAAGAAGCAGGTGAAGGCTGTTGTTGTTCGGGCGCCTTTTGTGAAGAAAAGCTAATAATTGAACATGATAATTATTTGTTGTGAGACTGTTCAAACAACTATGTTTAGGCATATTGACCGAAAAAAGATTGCTATATCGTGCCGAAGCTACGCTCCTTAAAGGAAAAATGGACATTCAGCAATTCCTACAGACCATTTCGAAGCTACGCTCCTTGATTTTTCACTAAAAGAGCAGCGCTCTGACCCCGTCTGTAGGAGTAATTAACCCAAAATTCCTTTAAGGAGCGTAGCTTCGTCACCACAAAACTAAATTGAAATCTTTTTGCGGTCAATATTTAGGCAAAACTTTAGCATTGAAAATCAAGGCTTTACTGCCTACTGCCACTGCTAACTGCCTACTGTCTTTGTTGTTAAGAAATACTTTTCCATAAATACAAAAATAGCTCGTTACCAATCTAGGTAACGAGCTATTATTTTTGATAAGAAGAATTCATCAAACCAAAACCCCCACCTCCACAGGCACCCCATTCACAGCAGCATTTCCCGTCAATTCATCAATCAACAACTCATCTGTCAAAGCATTCACA
>JBGCFJ010001107.1:0-1754 GCA_045106885.1 Saprospiraceae bacterium | reverse complement strand
ATAAAAAACTGATAAATGGTTAGTCGAACGTGTCAGACACCTTTGGAGGTGTCCGACACGTGATTATCAATTTTCAAGCTGACTATCTAAAAAATAAATTTTATATTCTATTTTTATTTTGTTATTTCAAAATAACATTTGGTTCTCTGACAAATCCCGTAAAAAATCAACTCGTCCGATAACTATCGGCACTAGTCATCGGGCGACTAAAATCACATTCCACAGTTTACTCCGACAAATCGGAGGGATTTGTCGGAAAATCAGCAACTACATAAAAAAATCCCTCCTCAGCAATATTGCCAAAGAGGGATTTGAGTTTCAAGATGTATTAGGTTTAATATTTTACAAATGTTAGAAATGTTCTATCCTATGTAAATTAACCCCAAATTGATTGATTTAATCAATTAATATCATCTTCTTTTTTTTAGTATGTTTAGCAGTTTCTAATTGGTAGAAATAAATTCCACTTCCTTGTAACGCTGTTTTTTCAATTTGTACTTCGTTATATCCTTTTGGATAAGTCTGTTCTTTCGACTCTACTACTACTCTACCAGAGAAATCAAAAATAGTTAATCTTGCTACTCCTGTTTCTGGTAAATCAAAGCTAATAGTCGTCAGCTCTTTGAATGGATTTGGTTTATTATTGTGTAAAACAAATTCATTTTCTGTAGTGCTTCCTCCATTAAAGCTCAAGGCAACATCTAAAATATCTCCTGCTTTATTATAAGCTTCTGCTGTTGTTAATTCAGAACTAATGTTGATAACTTCACTTAAATTACCTGCTTCTTTCGCTCTTAAAGTTACACTAAACATTCTTTCTTCATTCTCTACAGTTTCAGCTCCCTGATTCCAACTAGTTGTCAATTGTCCTCGTTGCATCATTCGTTTTCCAAAGTTTGCAGCTTGTGCTACTCCTTCTTCTACAGATATAATTTCTACTTTAGACAAATCAACATTCAAGGTAAACTGATAGCCTTCTACTTGCTCTAGGTTAGCTAGATTGAAGTCTGCATTGAATACATTTCCTGCTTCAAAACTTACTTGTTTTGTTGCAAACGCTAACGTTCCCTTAGTTGTTCTAGCTTCGCTGCTTGTCAAACCTCTATTCGCAATAGCAGTTGTATTTACATCTCCAATTTTTACTGCTATAAAGTGGGCTTCCGTATTATCCGTTAAGTTACCAATACTTGCAACTTCTGTAAAAGATTCTGCTGCAGCATTTTCTGTAACAAATTGGTAATTTGCATCTACAAATCTCCAAGAATCATTATTTGAAAATTCTGTAGTTACATTCAAGATTAATTGTCTTAACTGTACTAAATCATAAGCAGTAATTGTTCCTGATTGATTGATATCTGCTGCTATTTGCTTGTATGGTGAATCTAATTTATTCAATCCTAAAATGTGCTTGCTAATTAATACTAAGTCAAAGGTAGAAACGCCATTTAATGGTTCCATGTTCTTCTGTGGTGCTATGGTATAGTTGCTATTGTTTGGTAATTCTCCAAACTCATAGTTACCATCTAAGCCAGTAATCGTTGGCGTCATATCATATCCACCAATACTTACCGTTACATCATCTACTTTTTCTCCAGCTTCTGTTTCTATTGTTCCTGAAATCATTGACTCATTACCGTTAAAACTAATGTCTGGGCAAAGGTTCATGTTATCTTGAACCGTAATTGTTACCCTTACATAATCCCAATTTCCAGAAGCATCTTTGACCCAAAGGTCTCCTACTTGCTCTCCTCTAG
>JBGCFJ010001106.1:0-4874 GCA_045106885.1 Saprospiraceae bacterium | reverse complement strand
GTAAGGCTATAATATTTTATAAACTCAATGTTTCTTATGGGGTTTACTTAGACATAGCCTTACAAATGTAGCACTACCGAGTAAAGTTGTATAAATAACGGTTTCGTAAATAAAATTGAATAGTTGAAAAAGATGGAACTTTGTGTTTTATTAAAAATGCTTAGTTTTTTATTAGTACTTATTTTGAGCGATATTAGCACTTGCATCGCCCTAAATTTGGGGGCACTGTCTCCCAATAAATGCTTAATTTTGAAAGGAATTAGACAAGGAAAATAGCTTCCATCTGGTTGCTACTGCGTATAATTGAGGATATTCTCGATCATTAAGAAAAAGAAAATAGCGTGCCTGATAGAAAATGCGTCATCGAAAAAGGATATAGCTTCAATACTATTGAAGAAAAGGATGGATTGCCAGACAATCAGACAGCTATAACTTATTATGCTAATAAGCTGGAATCTGCAGTCAATTTAGATGAAAATATCCCTATCTTTTTAGATACCAATGTCTTACTAAGAGGCTATAGCGTTTCACCTGAACGAAGGGCACTTTTGAATAAATTCTTTTTAGACCGAAAAAATCAGATTGTCCTAACAAAACAAGTACAGAAAGAATTTATTAGAAATAAAAAAAAGGTAAGAAAAATCTATGCAAACCTACCAGCCGCACAATTAACGGATGCGAGTGATGCCTTAGCTAATCTCCTACTTGAGTTACGGACTGAACGGGAAGAAACAGAAAATCTTGGAAATTTCGAAGTTGTGGAGGAGGAATTATTGGACTTGTTTTCCAACTTTGAACATATTAATAATCTATCTGCTTCCGAGAAAAAATTTTTAAAGCAGGAATTTGATTTTTTAAGCCAGCCCTTTAATTCACAAAGGAGTGAAGAGGAAGGGGAAATATCATACAATTCTTTCCCTGGTAAAGGAGATATACTGGAAAAACCGAAATTTCCTTACGGTGATTATTTTATATACCATGAAATGCTCAAGTATTCCTACGAAAGTAATCAAGATGTCCTTTTCCTTACTTTCGATGTGGCAAAAGGAGATTGGTTAAAATCAAGTAAGGAACCTCATGCAGCTTATATTTATAAAACATTCGGCTTAAACGAAAAGATGATTTTTATCATCAATGCTAATAAATTCTTTGAAGACCTATTTGGAACTTCCTTTGATTCTTTGGTGCCGATACCGAAAAAAGTGGAGCATTATATTATTAAATCTAAGTTTGAAGAAGAATTGATAGCAGCGTTTAAGCACTTGGAAGAAAGTATAAGGAAGCTTGCCCAGAAACTAGATATTGACGCCACTAATGAGGATTCCGCTAAGTATATTCTGGATGAATTGAACTATGACGATAGTATCTCGAATGAGACTTATTATGAATTAATCGGTATTTGGTCGATAAGAGATGGGTTAATAGAAGGAGATATAGCGACTATTAGGAGAGAGTATGCTCCTAATGAATTGGCAGAAATATTGAGTGTTGTTAAGGATAATACAAGGGTGATAGATAGGTTAAACTAACCAATAGGGTAGTGGCATAAAAAAAACCTTGAATGATGACCATTTCAAGGTTTTTTTTATATTTTAGACGTTTATTGCCAGTATTTTTAGTAATCAAAACGAATTTTCTGTAATCAAAGAATTTATCGTTTATAATTCATTGTTCATCGTTATCACTTCACCGTATAATTAATCGTTTTATACCCAATAGACCCATCTTCACTTTGCGCTACTACTCGAATCTGGAAGGTACTTCGGTCATCTGTTTGGAAATAATCGAAACTAGCTTTACCATCTTTTTTAGTGGTTAAATCTGCATTCCAATAAACTTGTGGTCTAAAGAATGGTTGGAAACGATTATTATTAATTTGAGCAGGGTCGAACATTGGGAAAGCTGCTTCTTTTTGTACCCCATTTACCGTAATAACATTATTGGCTTCAAAAACAGGTAAACTTTCGATTTTATCATAGGTCGTAATCTTAGTTACCCCATTGGACCCAAATAATTTATACTGCTTATTTAGTTTTTTTAAATCGTAGAATAATTCTACTTTTTCTACATCTGTCATTCTCATTCTTGCCAAGAAATCACCATTTCTAGTAACTATATCATCGACAATTACTAAAGGTTTGCCTTTAAAAAATTTGTCATAAGCCGATTGATTTTTAGGGTTATACATCTTAGCGATATAAGTACTATCCTGTAATTCAAATCGTAATGGCGTTAAATTCTCTTTAAAGAAAATAGACATGAATTCAAAATCCTCATATTCTTTGGTAATAAAAGAAGCATCAGGTTTGATGGTCTTTTTAGTGGTCGTGTATTTTTCAGTTACAAAATTGCTTTCTATAGAACTATATCTTTGGAAGATTTTTTTACGCTGTCGACTTAATCCTAAATAAGTAGCAATTCTATCATTGGTTGGCAAGGCTTGAACTTTATTAATCGCCAATTGATTCTCTTCGCTGATTCTAATTTGTTCATAATCTTCTTGTTGTCCAAGAATTTGAAAACCTCTATCTCCGTAAAATTCAGGGATAGCTAAGTAAAATTCACCAGCTTCATTGGTACGCGTATATAAAACTCTATCTTCTGTTCTAGAATAGGCACCTAAGACTTTGGTCGCATGTGCTGTTCCTTTATCTTGTTTAGCAACTCCTTTTAAATAAAGTTTATCACTGATAATGCTAGTTACTTGTGGATTGACGGCTTGCCCGCTTCGCAAATTTCCTGCATTCATTAAATCATCGCCGACTAAATTCCAATCTACTACAGAAACAGATAAATTAGCAGCTACAGTGTTTCCTGCTTTGTTTTTTACCGTAATCGTTGGTGTTACCTTTTCTCTAGCTTTAAAGGCATTTTTAGGCAATTGGATAGAAATATTTAACTCATTAGTGGTCGCCATTGCAGGTTGCCCCAAATTGCTTTCCCCTTTTACTGTTTGAGCAATTCCTTCAATATCGTTATAAATCGGCAATTGAGTTTCTACTAATAAGACCGATTGTTTATTGGCTTTATTGATACCCGTAAATTGTAATAAATAATTGCCAGATTTTAAATTAAAAGGAATTTTGTAATAACCATCTACTGCTGTACCGCCAGTTGTTTTTAAAAAAGAACTGTGTTGCACCATTCCTTTAGCATCTAATACGGTTGCACGGATAGCGACGGGTTTGGCTTTAAAAGCTTGGCTTAAATAGAGTTGATACCAGACAATTTCTCCTGTTACATAGAAAGATTTGTCGAGATGTACCACACATTTATCCGTAGCTGTATTGGCAGTAGCTGTAATGGAAACTACCAAAACCAAGCAGAGGGTTAAAATATTTTTGATTAAACGAAAAGAAGTAATCATATTATTTTTTTAGTATATTTTTTTTGCAAAAGTTTGATATTTTGGCGTTGCATTGTTGCCTTGTTGTGTCGTTAATAGAGAACAATAAAGCCATATTACAACATCTCACTTCTAATTAATCCACCAAACTGGTCTAACTGTACTTGAGTTTGAAACGGAAGAACAATTACAGCAATCATTTGGAGCTAGTCCACTTTCACTTGGAGGAGCAGGACAAGGCAATGGTGGATTATCGGCTAAATCAGGGCTTACATATACTCTTCTAATGCTCTCTTCTGTTGCATAGAAATAACCAAAAACATCGTCTTTTGGGTCATCAATATTTGCAATATTAGTAATGACTTTTCCTGCTGGAGCTTGAAAAAGATTACCCGTTCTAGCAACTACATTCCCTACTTGCGTCCAATAGTCATAAGCTGTTTGTGTTAGAGACTGTTGAGAAACAGTTAAATATAGTCCTTGAGAATAAATTGAGCTAATACCTGTATTTAACGCTTCAAAATTATCAATTCTATCAACACTTAATTCTGGACCGTTGATGGACACATAATTGCTAAGAGGAGAAGAACTAATGTAACAAGTTTTGGATTCTGACTCTATTCTAGTTGGGCGACAAGCTCTTGCGCCATAAGCTTCTGGAGAATCTGTAAATTGGTAAGTGGTCGTAAATTCCCATAAAAGCCGTGCATTTTCTGAAGAATTTTCAGGTTTTAGGGGAGTGCTAACACCATAAGTTAATTGATTGGATAACTTAGTGTTTCCATTAATATCTACTGATTCGATTTGAGTTTTAGTAGCCGATAAATCCTCAATGACTGGGGCTGGTAATAACTCTTCCAAACTAGAAGAATAATTTCTATTATCAAAAGTAGAGACATTTATTTTGTAAGACTTTCCGTAGTCTATTTTGAAATTTGGGTCGTTATCAGGAACTTCTAAATAAAAAATTCCATCCGCTCCTGTAGGTAATTCTACCGTAGTACCACTTTCATCTTCGACTGTTACTAATCTAGCATCCAATAATCTAGGAACATCCGTGAAATTGAAAACGCCTCTAATCGTTACAGATATATAGGAGGGATTTGCTTTGACTACTTTTCCTTGAATGGCAATTGCCTCGTCAATAGTGCCTGCACTCGCAAAATCTATTTCATCCAAACAACTGGATAGGCCAAATAACCCTATAGAAAAGATAATAAGGAGGGTAAAGCGTTCTATAAATTTTGATACTTTCATTGAATTAATTTTAAAATCTAAGGGAAGAAGAGGGAAAAATGGGGTAATTATTTTTAATCTTCCTTCAAATTATTTGTAGTATAAGGTTAAATTGCGTATTGTTTTATTGTTAAAATTGTCGTTTTAGATTTCCTACAACAATTTAACAATAAAACAATTTAACAATAAATATTTTATAAAATCTCTAAATTAAAGGTTAATGCGGGGAAAGCAGAACCTAAAATAGCCAATTTATTAGCCTGTGGTCGTTGGAATGCTGCTTGTGTATAGA